>JAJFTY010000012.1 GCA_021372695.1 Deltaproteobacteria bacterium | reverse complement strand
CGTACTCCCAGAAGTCTTTCTTATATGAACCATCGTACCCGGTCCCGATGTAGCCCTTGCTCCCGATGGAGAAGCCGACGGCATAATATCGTGCCGTCCCCCCGAAATCGGCCTTCTGTGTCCAGGCATCGAGGGCGGGGTCATACTCCCAGAAGTCTTTTAGCCGTGTGCCATCACCATCGATTCCCGTCCCTAGGTAACCCTTGCTACCGATGGAAAAGCCGACGGCGCCATATCGCACTGTTCCGCTGATATCGGCTTTCTTTGTCCAGGTATTGGCGGTGGAGTCATACTCCCAGAAGTCTTTTAACCGTGCGCCATTAACATCGATTCCCGTCCCGATGTAACCCTTGCTGCCGATGGAGAAGCCGATGGCATCATGTCGCGCGGTTCCCCCGAAATCGGCCTTCTGTGTCCAGGCATCGAGGGCAGGGTCATACTCCCAGAAGTCTTTTTGCCGTGTGTCATAACCTTCGATAACGGCCATTCCCGTCCCGATGTAGCCCTTGCTCCCGACGGAGAAGCCGACGGCATAACGTCGCGTCGCTCCCCCGAAATCGGCCTTCTGCGTCCAGGTATCGGCGGCGGGGTCATACTCCCAGAAGTTATTTTGAAAGAAATTGTCGAATCCCGTTCCGATGTAGCCCTTGCTCCCGATGGAGAAGCCGGCGGCCGCCCGTCGCACGTTTCCTCCGAAATCAGCCTTCTGCGTCCAGGTATCGGCAGTCTTCGTGGTCACGCTGAAGGTGTCGGACGCCCCGCCGATCGTCAGGGTCGCGTCCGTCGTTGCGGAGTGGCTGGCCGATGACGTCTGCTGTACCGTCACGGTATCGCCATTGTTCACGGCGCCGGCGGCGCTGGTGTATGATCCGCCGTTGACGGAGAATTGGCCGCCCGTGATCGAAATGGCCGTCGCGGCAGTGATCCCTGTGACCGTTATCGTATTTGAAGCGATGATCGTGCTTCTGGCCACGCCGGTCCGATCTGTAAATGTGAACGGGTCGGGGAGCGTATCGTCCAGTGTGGTCACGCTGAAGGTGTCGGACGCCCCGCCGATCGTCAGCGTTGCGTCCGTCGTCGTGGAGTAGCTCCCCGGGGACGTTTGCCGCACGGTGACGGTATCGTCAATGTTCACCGTGCCGCTGGCGCCGGTGTAAGACCCGCCGTTGATGGAATAGGCGCCGCCGATGATGGAGATGGGCGTCGTTGTGCCGATCCACGCTATCGTGATGGGATTCGATATGACTTCTGCGTTCAAAGCCACACCGGTCTGGTCGACAAAAGTGAACTTGCCGCCGGTCGTATCAGCCTGCGTGGTCACGCTGAAGGTGCCGGATGCCCCGCCGATGGTCAGGGTTGCATCGGTCTTCGTGGAGTAGCTCGCCGATGAAGTCTGCCGCACCGTTACGGTATTGCCATTGTTCACCGTACCGCTGGCGCCGGTGTAAGACCCGCCGTTGATGGAATAGGCGCCGCCGATGATGGAGATGGGTGCAGCCGCATCGAGCCCTGCGACCGTTATGGCATTCGACGTGATGACCGTGCGGCGGGCCACGCCCGTCTGGTCCGCAAAGGTGAACGGGTCGGGGGTCGTTCTGGGAAGCTCGTACTCCCGGAAGTCTTTGAGCCGGGTGCCGGCTCCGTCGATTCCCGTCCCGATGTAACCCTTGCCGCCGATGGAGAAGCCGACGGCAAATCCTCGCTCTGTCCCCCCGAAATCGGCCCACTGCGTCCACGCATTGCTGACAGGCTCATACTCCCAGAAGTCTTTTTTATATGAATTATCGGACCCCGTCCCGATGTAGCCCTTGCTGTCGATGGAGAAGCCGACGGCCACCAGGCGCGCTGTGCCCCCGAAATCGGCCTTCTGCGTCCAGCTATCGAGTACAGGGTCGTACTCCCAGAAGTCTTTCTTATATGAACCATCGTACCCGGTCCCGATGTAGCCCTTGCTCCCGATGGAGAAGCCGACGGCGCTGCTTCGCGCCGTTCCCCCGAAATCGGCCTTCTGTGTCCAGGCATTGCCGGCGTAGAGTATATTGGCGCTGAAGAAAATTTGGAGCACGGCAACGATGGCGACGATATGTTTCTTCATAGGTACGTTTCTCACCTTTTCCCCGGCAATAGTCTGTCCTGCGATGGGTTCTTATTTCAACACACCCATGTTATTCAAATCCTCAATGGTTACCGTGGGCGGCATCTCATTGTTTCTTATCTTCCTCACCACAAATTCCGCTACTTTTTGTGCCTTTTCCCTGGTGGCAAAACCTTCATTCCCAGGCAAACCCGGAATATGGGGCTGATGCACCAATGTCCTGCCATATAAGAGAATGTCATATCCGAAACTATGATTAACCGAAGGAATGATTTTGATGGTTATATCCGCTTCAGCATAGGGGTTCTTTTGTTTTTTTATCTCTTTTTTGGTTTCCTGTTTACCGGCGGCTTCATCTGCGGATATCGATGTTCCAGGAAAATTCGCAAGGATACACAGGACAAGAAAAACGGCAAGAGAGATAAGGGCTGTTCTTTTGATATCATCCATGAATGGCATCTCGTCCTTTACTGCCCACGACGGACTCCGCTTTCGCGGGAATCCGGAAAATTGGCCGGCTGCAGGGGCCGGGTGTTCGTTCGGGCGGTCAATGGACTGCCGCGGGTGATCCCGGCGGAAACCACGCGCAGCTCCCCGGTATCGGGTGTCTTCCCGGCCCCGGCCATATACGTGACCTGGATCTCTGCCGAAGCCGCCGAGGCGATCGGTGAGACGGCAAGGGGGGAAACGGAATACTTCGGGTTCGTGACCTCCGGGGAGATCTCTTCCAGCGGCACCGACCCGTTGTTCGTGATGGTGAAAGAAAGGGTCCGGGATGGCTGATCCGGAGACAGGAGCATCCCGAAATCGGCGCTCGCAGGGGTCAGCACAAAGGAGGCGCCGGGTACCGTGGCGTAGATCAGGTCGTAGGCCTCTTGCTCGATATTGCACTCGTTCGTCCCGGCCTTGATTTTGAAAAACCCGTTTTCCCCCCAATCCGATCCCATGCTGTTCTTGGCGATCCAACACTGGTCCGCATCATCGTAGCCGACCAGAACGACCGCATGCCCTGCCACTACCGTGCCGGTGACGTGACTGTAGATTCCCGATTTGTAGGAAAGAAAGTCCTGATAAATGAGTATCCCCGTGATCACCGGCCCATGGCTGACGATGGCGCTTTTGGTGGCCGCAACCGGGTTGGAGACATCCTCAAAAGCGGTAATCCGGTAACTGTTCTGCCGCCAGTCGGCACACCGCCCGCAGGCGCCGGCGATCCCTCCCCCGGAAGTGAAGGGATAGCAACTTTCCAGGGGAATACCGGTCGCTTGCAGGTATTCGACCGCGTAATCGAGAAACCCGCCACCGCACCCATATTGTCTTTCATCGCACGACACCATCGACTGTTCCGAAAGGTTCAACTCCGTATCGGGCGTCTGGCTGGCGATGAGGACGCGGGATTCGAGTGCCGCCGTGGCGGAAAAGGCCCAACAGGCGCCGCATTTCCCCTGGTCCTTGACGCCGGTGACGTAACTGTGGCCGTTGACGTTTCGCCAATCGAACCTGGCAGGGAGGTCGGCCGCGGCGGCCTGCCGGGAGGACTGGGGCCGGCGATCCGCCTCTTTGAGCCACCTGCCCCGGGGCGGCGGCAGGCGACGCCTCCGCTCCTCGGGGGAAAGCTTCGACAGGGGCGTTTCCCCCGCCACCCAGCTGGCGCCCTGGTCGCGAATGGCCTGATTGATGTCGGCTACTTCGAGCGCCGGGAGCGGCGAGGAGATGAACACGAGCAACAGAACTGCAACGGAATGGATGATCTTTTTCTTCACTTTCGCTTTCCGGCGGCTTCCGATATTACTCCGGCACCTCAACACCTGGATTGTCGTGCCGGACCCGATCCGGCATCCAGTCAAATTAATTCTGGATTCCGGCAAATCCCGGACCGGATCCGGGATTCGCCGGAATGACGGCTTTGGCATATATTGTTGCCGGTGTCATCATTTCCCCCCGGGCCGAATACAGACTCATCGGCCGTTTCGATGGCGGACTTTAGCGGAATTCGCGGCACCCGACGCCTGCCGTCGATCCCCTTCCCGGCTTCCGATCATCCATCGATGGCGTCGCGGGGCCGGCGGCGCCTCATCCCCTGCCGCCGCGACCGTGGGAAGGCCCGCCAAGACGAGCGGCACGGTCACTGTCCAGATTCGGCAAAGGTTCGCAAGAACTTTCCTGGTCTCGTGTATGTCGGAAGAGTGATTCATGATGGCCTTTCGAAATCATTACTGCGGGGCACCCCATATTGCATTGCGTCCCGGATTGCAATGGTCGTTTCGAGCTCCCAGGTTTCACCTACCATTATGCAACCGATCGATCCTCATTGAAGGGCGCGGCAGGGCTGCGATAGCCTGCAAATGGCAGGAGTCCGGCCCCGCTTGCGGGGAACGTCACAAAGACCAGGCCGCCGGGGACGGTGGAGTGTTTGGCTGTGTTGCGTGCCCGGATGCGCGTACGGGAACATCGTTGAGGGTTTGAAAAGGAGGCAGTGTCAGATGAACGGCAAGGCTCTTCGGATATCGGTTGCAGCGCTCTGTCTATCCGTGGTCGTCGGTTGCGCGGAAGTGACGACGCGGGCGCCGATCATCAATCCGCAGCAGATCGATCAAAAAGAGGCCAAAGAGAAATTGATCCCCATGTACGTGGACATCGTCGCAAAAACGAACCGGATGGGCTTTGACTACGCGACCGCAATCTGTCGCAGGATACAAGCGGGCGAGATAACGCTCGACCGGGTCAAATCGTCGGAGAATGGCCGTTACGTCGTCTATATGTTCAAAGAAAAGGAAGGGGCCGGCTCGTCCGGGGGCGACTATTCGATCATCGCTTTCTATTTCAATCCGGTGGCGGAACTGATGCTGACGTGCAGCAAAGAAGGCCTGTGCGACGTCTACCTGAAGGACGGGGTGACCCGGTTCGGGCGGATCGATGTCGTCGCCGACGGAGAACCCGTGGTCACCGACAAGGGCATCACCATGAAATTCAAGGACGACCGGTCCTATTCTTTCGATCTGCTCTTCTCGTATCTGAAGGCCAACCAGCAGGAAGGCGATGAGCTCATCACGATTTTCCTGAGCGCGTTCCCTTTCCTCTTCTATCAATGATGACGGCGGCCGTCCCGGCGCCGGGGCCGAGCAGGCAACCGTGGCCGGGTCTTTGGGCAGAAAGAGTGCTGGCCTGAGCCGGCGCTCTTGCGTTCAGGGAAGAATCCCCTTCTTCCTGGCAGCCGCCAGGGCCGCGTCGTAGATCTTTTCTTCCAGCGAACCCGGTTCGAGGGCCCTCCACGAGGACCCGACTTCCTTGAGGTTTCAAGACTCGAGGATGTCGCCTTCCTTGTTGCAGCCCGTGGCAGTGATGGGCTGCCACTGCCGGCTGGCGGTCTGCATCCAGTAATGGTTTATATCGTAGAACTCGGTGAATGTGTAGGTAATCCTCGCGTACACCTCCAGGTACCGGATCCCGGTCCCCTCCTCGGTCTTCAGCTTGAGGGCCCCCGTGTCGAGAGACCAGGAGCGCTTGCCGTCGGTGAAAACGAGCTGATAAGGGTCCGGTTTGACAAGCTCCCGATACTTCTCATAAGCGAGCGGCCACACCAGCACCATCACCCCGGCCGCCAGGATCATCGAGAGCGCCACGGTTCGCGTCAAACGTTTCATTCATCGCCTTCCTTCGGCCAACCTGCCTTCAACCGTCCAGGGCGCCGGTCATCAGGTCGCCCAGCAGTTTGCTGAACCGGGAGGGGTTCTCCAGCTTTCCCCCTTCCGCAATGACCGCCATGTCGAACAGCAGGTCCGTGTAGTCCGCAAGCGCCGCGGCCTCCTTGTCCTTTTCGTAGAGCGCCTTGATCCTGGCCAGGAGCGGATGGTCCATGTTGAGCTCCAGAACCCGCTTGGTCTTCGGCAGCTCCTGCCCGCTCGCCTTGAGGATCTTCTCCAGATAGGCGCTCATGTCGTAGGCCTCTCCCGAAAGGCAGGCCACGGAATCCTTCAGGTGGGTGGAGGGCTTCACCTCCTTGACCTTCTCCGAAAGGTACGTCTTGATGAAATCGAAGAGGGCGGCATATTCTGCTTTTTTCGCGTCGTCCACCTTCTCCAGGTCGAGATCCCCCTTTTCGGCGCTCCGGAAGCTCTTTTTCTCATATTCCTGGAGATCCCGGATCACCCATTCGTCGATGGGGTCCGTCATGAGGAGGACTTCGAGGTCCTTTTCCTTCAGCCGTTCCAGGTGGGGGCTGTTCAAAAGCGCGGTCAGGTTGTCGCCGGTGATGTAGTAGATCTCCTTCTGGTCCGGCTTCATCCGGCCGACATAGTCCGCAAGCGACGAGTACTTCCCGCCGGAGTGGGTCGTCTTGTAGCGCAAAAGCGACGCGATTCTCTCCTTGTTGTCGAAGTCCTCGGAAATGCCGGCCTTGAAGATCGGGCCGAACGCCTCGTAGAAGGTCTCATATTTTTCCGGCTCCATCTCCACAAGCAGATCGAGGATTTTCTTGACCAGGTTCTTCTTGATGTTCCGGACCAGGGCGTCCTGCTGGAGGATCTCGCGGCTGACGTTCAGATTGAGGTCGGGCGCGTCGACGACCCCCTTCACGAAGGCCAGGTACCGGGGCATGAGCTCCTTGCAGTTATCCATGATGAAGACCCGCTTGGAGTAGAGCTGAATCCCGTGTTTCTGCTCCTGGGAGAAGAGATCGAAGGGGGCCTTCGCGGGGATGTACAGCAGGGCGCTGTATTCCGTCGCCCCTTCGAGTTTCAGGTGGAGATGGGTCAGAGGCGGGTTCCAGTCATGGCTGATGTGGCTGTAG
>JAJFTY010000006.1 GCA_021372695.1 Deltaproteobacteria bacterium | reverse complement strand
AATCCTCCCATCAACCTAGCGCTTTTTCCTACAAATCCCGAATGACCGCCATGCCGGGACCATCTCGGAAAGGGACGGTCCCGGCATGGCGCCCCGGCAATGAAATGCCGGTACGAAAGCCCCGGTACAGTCCCTCCAAGGGCGCATGATATTTTTCAATAATAAATTCAAAATGATAATAGAACATGCCAGGCCATTTCCGGCCATAAAAATTTTGTGCTTGACAAAGGAGTTCCAATTCTTTAACAGGAATATCGAGGTGAACGAACGTTCATACATTTTTGGAGGACAAAATGCAACGACTTATGCTCAAATCCAAAATTCACCGCGCATGCATCACCAACTCGAATCTCCACTATGAAGGCAGCCTCACCATCGACGCCAACCTGATGAGTGCCGCCAACATCTTGGAGTATGAGCGGATCAATGTCTACAACGTCAACAACGGAGCCCGCTTCGACACCTATGCGATAGCCGGTCCCGCCGGAAAGGGAGACATCTGCCTCAATGGCGCGGCCGCCCGCATGGGTGAGGCCGGAGATCTCATAATAATAGCAACCTATGCGCATTACGAGGAGGCGGATCTCGCCGGCCACAAGCCCGTGGTCGTGCTCGTGGATTCGGCCAACAGGCGGAAGGCTGATGAGAGCGCCGCCAGGGTGAGCCTGGCCGGATAGCGGGAATGGAAGCGTGCCGCCCGGTAACAAGCCGCGCTAAAAACCGGCAGAGAGGAGGAATGGAGTCGGCCAAATGTTGCAGCGTATGCTGATAGTAAATGAACTGTACCATGCCGCGGACGAATGCGGACAGAAAGGTCTATGTTTCCATGAGTAAGGTGAGCATTATTGGTGCCTATAACACTCAGTTTGGTTCTTTTGCCAGAAAGAACCCTGAAACCGGTGAAATTGAAGATACCAAATCGTTTTATGAACTCCTGAACGAGGCCGGACGTGGGGCTGTCGCGGATTCATGCCTCGGCTACGAGGACATTGACGCAATCTGGATCGGTTCCTGTTCGCCGACTAAATTCATAAACCAGGAGCATGCCGGGCCCCTGGGTTTGGAGGTGGCTCCTGAAATATTCCGGTTCCTGCCGACATACCGTGTGGAAGGGGCATGCGCTTCTTCTTCCGTGGCCCTCTACAATGCAATTTACGGGATTGAGTCGGGCCGGTTCAAAAGGGTTCTCGTAATCGGCGTGGAGAAGATGAATCTGCTGGACACCGCCGGTGTGACTCATACGCTGGCCTGCTGTTCTCATTGGCCGAGCGAGGGGGCTCACGGCATGACGTTTCCAGGCCTGTTCGCCGAATATGCCAAGGGATACAGGTCGCATTACCGGCTACGCGACGATGATCTCAGGAGGATGCTTGCCACTGTTTCCGCTTTGGCCTACCGTAATGGAGTGCAAAACCCTCTGGCACACTTCGGCAAGGGGAGCCCCCCGGACCGGATGGGTCTTTTCTCGGCGGAGGCCGTCATGGCGCTTCCCTCGGAGGGCAAAAGCTCCAATCCGATGATAGCTCCTCCCTTGCGGCTTCATGACTGTTCGCTTGTCACCGATGGCGCGGCGGCACTCGTCCTCTCGCTGACCGAGGATGCCAGGGCTATCTCCAAACGCGTGGTGGAAATTGCCGGCGTGGGAGCGGCAACCGAGCGGCTCGCGGAAAAAGATCGTCCCAACATGTATGAACTGATGGCGGGAAAGGTCGCTGTTTCGAAATCGTTCGCGGAAGCGGGTATTTCCATCGGCGACGTGGATTTCGCCGAAGTGCACGATTGCTTCACGATAAACGAGCTTCTTTCGGTGGAGGCGCTGGGTCTTTCTAAAGATGGCAACGGCGGCTGGGACTTTATCGAGGGCCGTTTTACTCCGGTCGACAGTTGCCCCATCAACCTCTCGGGCGGCCTCAAGGCCAAGGGTCACCCGGTGGGGGCCACCGGCGCTTCCATGCACGCACTGGCCTACAAACAACTGGTGGAGGAACCTATCGGGGTTGCTCCCGGCCGGGGGGCGCCGGGGATCGGCGTTGTGTTCAACGTCGGAGGCTCGGCGGCCACCAACTGTGTAACCACGCTGAGAAGGATTTAATCCTCCCCGGCCGTGGATGGTCGAGCTTTATATTTTTCGCCGTGGCTCGTCCCGGAACGGTTGGCCCGGGCCGCGGTGTTGTTGATTGAAATGATCCCAAATGCCGGTGTCCTGGAATGAGACGATAGATGAAGGCTCTGCGCGGGCGGGATGGAATTGCGGAAAAGCGTTTGCGCCAGGTGAATTGTACGTTCAAGACCTCAAGAACTGTAATAAAGGAAAAATATGGATTTCGATCTGGCTGATCATCAAATTCTGCTGCAAAAGACCGCGGAAGAATTCACCAACCGCGAGATTTCCCCGGTTGCATCTCAGATTGATCGGGAAAACAGACTTCCGGATGATCTGATCGGGAAAATGGCGAACGCCGGATTTCTGGGGATGAATCTACCCGAGGAATTCGGGGGCGCGGGCATCGGTTGCCTGGATTGCGCGCTGGTTATAGAGAAGATAGCCTCTTCCGGGACGGGCGTCTGGTGGCTGCCTGCTTTCTGCGACAGCATCCCCGAATGTATCCTCAAGTTTGGGACCGAGGAACAGCGGCGGAAATATTTGAAGTCTGTTTCGGAAGGGTCCGTTTACCCGAGCATCCAATTCACCGAAGCCGGCACCGGATCGGACCCCGAAGCCCTGGTCACGCGGGCAAAATCGGCGGAAGGCCACTACATCATCAACGGCATGAAGCGGTTCAGCACCTTCGGGGCCAGGGACGGCTTCGCCATCCTGTACGCTAAAGATGAATCCGGCGAATGCACCGCCTTCATCATTGAAAAAAATACCAGGGGCTATTCCCCCAGCAAGATTTATGAACTCATGGGAAGCGGGGGGGCCGAACCCGCCGATGTCTATTTCGAGGACTTGAAAGTGCCCGTGGAAAATATCCTGGGCAAACCGGGACATGGAATGGACATTTTGCAGTACTGGATCGCCCTGGAGAAGATCCAGCAGTGCGCGGCATGCCTGGGTATCGCCGACGCCGCGATGGATGAGGCGATCCTTTTCGCGAAAACCTGCAAGGTGCGCGGAAAGACACAGTCCAGCCTCCAGGGAATCAGGTGGATGCTCGCGGAGATGCACGCAAAACTGCAGGCAATCCGCACTGTCACCTACCGGGCTGCGTTTTTCAAGGACAAATCCGCCGGTGATTGGATAGTCCAGGCCGCGAGCGCCAAGTTGTTCGTGGTCCCGACAGCTATAGAAGTTGTTGATATATCGAGAAGAATCCATGGCGGCTATGGTTACGTGAAGGAATTCAAAATCGAGAGACTCTATCGCGCTATTGCCGGGGCCTCCGCCATCGCGACCAGCCTCGAGATAAATAAATCAATCGTGGGAGCTGCCGTTCTCAAGTAAAGCGCGGTCCGAAGGAAACAGCTTTTCCCTTCGGGCACCGAGGTATCGAAGGATGGAACGGGCCGTGTAAGGGCGGCTGCATTATTTTTTCTTTGCTGCATTTCAAATTGCATTGCCGCCTCACGACAAACGGGGCAATCAGTTAGCTTCGTCTCGCATTTAGATTTTACGGAACTCGGATGGCAGGGGGCATAAATGAATATTCTAGTTCTTGGCGCTGGTGCAATCGGCAGTCTTCTGGGAGCGCGGCTCTCCAGGACCGAAGCCTCTATCTGTCTCTACAGTACCAACCGGCGGCACATGGGAACGGTCGCGCGGGACGGTCTTTTTGTTGAAGAATTGGACGGATCGGTTAGCAACTTCAAGCTGACGACATGCTTTGATCCCGAGCGGATGCCCTGGCAGCCGGATGTTGTGCTGGTAGTGGTAAAAGCCTATGCCACGGAAACAGCCGTTTCCAGCATTCTCCACCTGTGTTCCGCCTCGACCATCTTTCTCACGCTCCAGAACGGCATAGGCAACTGGGAGCGCATCGCGGAAATCGTCGGGCGCAGGGCGACCCTGGCGGGCAGCACCTCTCAGGGAGCGACACTTGTAGGGTCCGGCAGGGTCAGGCATGGGGGAAACGGTCCAACCTTCATCGGTGAACCGGGGGAATCTCCAGGCGAACGCGTTCACGATCTGCTCTCTTTGTTCCGCCAAGCGGGACTGGCGGCGGAGCCGAGTGAAGACGTTCAGAAGCTTATATGGGAAAAGCTTATCGTCAACGTGGGGATAAATGCCATCACGGGCCTTACCGGAATAAGGAACGGCATCATCGCCGAGATGCGGGACGCGTCGGAGCTGTGCAGGTGCGCCGTTGAGGAAGCCATCATGATCGCCAGGTACAGGGGCTTCCCTATCAGTTATGAAATGGTTGACCGTGTCAGTGTAGTGGCAAGGGCCACTGCCCGAAACCGGTCTTCGATGGCACAGGACGTGGACAAAAAGAAAAAGACCGAGATCGATTCCATTAACGGCGCCGTGGTGCGACTCGGCAGGGAGGTCGGAATCCGGACCCCTGTAAACCATGCCCTGACCTGCCTCGTCAAGATAATGGAAAATACCTATATGGCCCAGTCTCCCGAAAACCTCTACACCGCTTGATCAGATACTATCCATCATCGTCACCCTGCCCTGTTCATGCGGATGGGCTCCGATAAAAGCCATCCGCTAAAAGCCATCCGCATGGATTGCGAAGATGTGTTCCCCGCTCTTTCATATTGAGCAAAGCAAACTTCGCATGCGCCGCGCAGCGTAAACAAGAAACAGCGGGCGGGCTCATACAAAGCGTGGGGCGGATTTCCAGCTCGCGGGCGATCCTCGATGGCCCGTTCTCGATATCTCGGGGTGAATGGGGATTGGGCGGAGGCATTGGCGGGATCACATTGGCAGGCAAGGTCTTGCATTGTGCGTGCGGAATGCAAGACCTTGCCCACCTCCGCGCGCGGTTGCGCGAGGCCGTGCGTTCGGCGTTTATGGGCGCTGCTCCCCACGCCCTTAAAGAGTACCCCTTCGATGCCATTTTGAATGCAGCCTGGTGTTAGATGGTTCCGCAACAGGAGATCTGCCGTCGATGCCTTATGCGGCTGGCATAGAATTACTCTCCTCCGGATCATCGCTTTTCAGCAATTTATCACCCCCGAGTCAATTAGCGTCAATCAATAAAGGTGTGTCTGTAGGCCGAAACCAATCCGGCCGATATAAGTTCTAACGATTCGAGGACAAAATGCAGACAAAAAAATCGCTTCCCGGAGCGTCCCCTGCTTCTCCAGACATCGGATATACAGATGATTAACGAATGATTTCATATATTTGGGCTGTAGGTGCTATGAGCACGGAAGCTTTGTGCCCAATTGCACCAAGCATGAGTGCCACCTTTTACTGAGCCGGACGGTCCACTTTGTTACCATCGCGCCGTGTTCGAAACTGAAAGTACCGAATCTGCGAAGTGACCGGCGGGATTCGTCAACAAGATTAGCTCCAACATATTGAGAATAAAGAATCAGGAAGGGAGAAAAGTTGCATGTTCATATTTGATTGCGAGTGCCATCTGTTGCCCATGGCGAAGGATATCAGCTACTTCCCATTGTACAAAGCCAATCAGCGCGCCCTGCGCTCCATCCTGAACGGACCGGGACTGTCCTGTGCATACGGGATCGCGGACATCAAGACCTTCGATGACTGGCGGGCCTATACGCGGCGATCGGCGGGTTCGGCGCCCGGTGAATCCGCGGCTGCACTGGTTCAAAAGATGGATGAGGCCGGCGTCGCCATGGCCTGCGTTCTTCCGGAGTCTTTCCTGCCCATGACATACGGGGCGCGCATGATGTCCACCAACGGCTGGCTCGCCAATGAAGTTTCCAAGTACCCGGACAGGCTCATGGGGGTGTGTAACGTAGGTCCTCATATAATGAGGGGTGTGAAAAACGTCGTATGGGAAGTCGAGCACCTGGTTAGAGAAATGAATTTCAAGGCGGTGAAGTTCTATCCGGTAGACGATACCCCCATCAACAATAAGGAAATGTGGCCTTTCTACGAAAAACTCCAAAGCCTGGGCGTGCCTCTCTTTATACATACGGGCGCTTCCTATTGTGTCCCGGGCCGGTCCGAATATGCTTATCCCCTGATGCTCGAATCCGTCTGCGAGGACTTCCCCGAGCTTTCCATCCTCGCTTATCACATGGGCTATCCCTTCACGGACGCCTTGAATATCTGTGCCGCCAAGTACCCCAATCTCTACATCGGTACGAGCATGCTTCCCCTTTTCGGTCACGGACTCGGAAAGAGGAGCCAGATACTGCTCGCGGAAGCCATCCTGTGGGCGGGTATAGACAAAATCATCTGGGGCACCGACATGGGGGCGAATGCACTGGACGTCGGTTTCCTGCAAAAGATCCAGATCAGCGAAGACCTGCAAAAAGACTACGGCTACAAACCGATCACGGATGAGGACCGGGCCAAGTGGGCCGGCCTGAACCTGGCCAGGCTTCTGAAAATAACACCGCCGGCGCTCTGATATCAAATCGCGGAACAGCGGGCTGCAACTCATGCCCGATTGACAAGAATCATTTGATGTTGGGAACGTTTTGTCCCGGCCGCATGGCAGGGAAACAGACACAAGGAACGCGAAAGGAGGCTTCAGGAATGTTCGATGCGCTATTTCAGCCGATCAAGATAGGCCCCGTGGAGATCAAGAACAGGGTAGCTGTTGCTCCGATGAACATGATGGGTGAGCGGGATCGGCATCCGACCAGGCAGTATACATGCTACTTCAATGCCCGGGCCGTCGGAGGCTTTGGGCTGATGACCACGGGCTCGATACTCACGAGCAAGGAAGCCGGCGATGAGTATCCATTCGTTCCCACCCTGTACAAGGGCAGCCTGAATTTCGGCTACTACACGGATTTCGTGGAATCGATACATTCCATGGGAACCGAAGCGAGGGTGTTTGCCCAACTAAGTCCAGGCTTCGGGCGGCAGACCGGCAAAAGAGGCGCCATGTCGGCCTCGGCGGTCCCGTTCAAAGTGGAAGAGCTGTATGACGGCCTGCCGAAATCCTACCTCCCCTGGACCAAATACCATGTGGGCTGCTGGGCCGAGCATTTCAATGCTCCCCGTGAGATGACGGTGGAGGAAATCAAAAAGGCACTAAAAGACTTCCAGTGGGCCGCCGAGCGGGCCATCCTATTCGGTTTCGACGGCCTCGAGATCCACGCCTGCCACGGGTACGGGCTTCACCAGTTCCTGTCTCCGCGGACCAACAAGCGCGCCGATCAGTACGGCGGGTCCGTGGAAAACCGCGCCCGGTACGTTCTGGAGCTGATCGCCGTATGCAAGCAGTCCTTCGGCGACTCCGTCCCCATCGTTGTGAGGATGAGCGGGCGCGAGTACCAGCCGGACGGGATCACCCCCGAAGACACGCGCAGGACGGCGTTTCTCTGCCAGGAAGCGGGAGCCGACGCCATCGACCTGTCCAACAGCTCCGGCTACGACGATATGGACCACTACTTCTGCAGCACGCGCGACAACGTGATGCTCCTGGAAGCCCAGGGCAGGAAGCTGAAGGAAGCCGTAAAGATCCCCATCATCACACCCGGACTTGCCAGCCCCGAAGTTGCCGAAAAGGCGGTCAGGGAAGGCGAAACCGACCTGGTTTCGCTGGGCAGGCAGGCCATTGCCGATGCCGGCTGGCCCAACAAGGTAAAAGAAGGACGCCTGGATGAGATCATCTGGTGCGTGAAGGACAATTTCTGCCTCGCGATGCTCCAGGCCGGAACAGGCAGCCTGAGGTGTACCCAGAACGCGGAGTACGGGAAAGAAGAATACCTGCCGCAGTATTGGCCCAAACCCATGAAGGGGCGCATCCCTCCCACCCTGAGAAGATGGAAACCGGGATTGCGTTGGCAGGCGAAGAGCGAAGCTTGGAAGGCTTTCGAGGAACGACGCAAATCAAAGGACTCGTAGCAGATTCACGTTCTGCTTGGTGATCGAGCCCCGTTCGTTAGTGAGCGCGCGAAATCATGCTGTCAGAGATCGGTCATCTGGAAATCATTTAACAAGAGAACCAAGCAAATTGAAAGGAATGTCATGAGCGAAGAAAGAGTCAACATGGAATACACCACGATTATTTACGAAGCGGGTCCGGTGACACGGATCATTCACAACGAGCCCCAGAAGCACAACGTTATGGGACCCGTCTTCGAGCGCGAGTTCAAGGACGCTTTGAAGCGCTTCGACCATGACCCGGAGGCGAAAGTGGCGGTAACCCTGGCGAACGGGAAACACTTCGCGGCCGGTCACGATATCGGGTCACTGTCGAAGAAGCAATCCTGGGAGAAAAAAGAGAAAACCGTGCTGATGGAAGCCGAGTGGCGGAAGCTGAATGATCCGCGCCGGTTCATATATCCCATGTGGGAAGTCTCCAAACCCCTGATCGTGGGCGCCCAGGGAGCAAGCCTCGCCGCCGGCGCCAATTTCGTCATGATGCATGACATCGTGGTCATGGGCGAAAGCGCCTATCTCGGCTTCGAGATCACGCGCGTGTCCGGGGCGGCCGGCAGTTTCATGGAAATGTGGATGGGCTACCGCAAGGCTTTCGAACTCCTTGCCTGCGGCTGGAACGTCGGCGCCCAGGAACTCTACCGTCTCAACGCCATCAACAAAGTAGTCCCCGATGACCAGATAGAAGCAGCGGCCATGAAGTATGCCGAGATCATCTCCTTCATGCCGCTCGAAACACTGAGGCTGACCAAGCAGTCCTTTCGCCTGGCCCAGGCCCTGCGCGGTGCTCGCGAAGTGCTGTGGCACAATGACGAGACCAACACGCTCGTTCACCTGGTCAATGATGAGCGGGAGAAACAGTTCTACCGGATCATGAAGGAGCAGGGCATGAAAGCGGCTCTGCAGTTCCGCGATGAACCGTTCGAGAAATTCGGCTACGACCGGCAAAAGCCCACCATCATCTAATCTTGGGAGAAATACCGTGGTTGCTCAAACGAACGGAGACAAGAAGAAAAAGATGCCTCTCGAAGGCCTGCGATTCATCGAATTCAGTTGGATTCAGGCCGGACCGTGGGTGGGCAGGTACTTTGCCAACTTCGGGGCGGAGGTCATTCGCATCGAGAGCGCGAAGCGGCTCGATTGGGCCCGCAATGTCCCGGGCCGCCCGGATGCCGTCGAGGGAAGACACCGCCGGGGCGCCCTGTTCACGAACTTCAACTGTGACAAATACGGGATAACGCTCAATCTGCGCCACCCCAAGGGTATAGAACTCGCCAGGAAGCTGGTTTCTATCGGAGATATCGTCGCCGACAACTTCTCGGCCGGCTTCATGGATAAAATCGGTCTCGGTTACAATGACCTGATCAAGATCAAACCCGATATCATCCAACTTTCCATGCCCGTATTCGGCAAGACGGGCCCGCGCCGGAAGTTCGGAGCCTACGGAAACGGTATTCAGGCAACCATAGGTCTCAATACCATCTCCGGATTTCCACACCGGCCTCCCGCGATCAATATCGCCCTTCCCGACGTGGGGGCGAATCCGACCCACGCCTGCGTCGCGCTCCTCGCGGCCCTCCACTACAGACAGCGGACCGGAAAGGGCCAGTATATCGAACTGCCCCAGTTGGAAAGCTCACTGTGCTGGATGGATACGACCGTGCTCGACTACACGGTAAACGGCCGTGTAACGCCCCGGCTGGGCAACCGCTCTCCCTATGCCGCTCCGCACGGCGCTTTTCGTTGCGCGGGGGAGGACCGGTGGTGCGCCATTGCGGTCACGAACGAGAAGCAGTGGGGTGCGTTTTGCGGGGTCATGGGCAATCCTGCCTGGAGCGCCGATCCAAAATTCTCGAGTCTCGCCGGCAGGAAAGAGAACGAGGATGAATTGGAAAAGGTGGTGGAAGAGTGGACGAAGGTCCGCACGGCGGAAGACGTCATGCGGCTGCTCCAAAGCCAGGGCGTGCCCGCCGGGATCTGCCAGACAGGCGAGGACCTGATGCTTCGCGACGAGTATGTCAAGGCTCGTGAGTGCTTCAAGGAAATGCCCTACGGGGATGGGAAAGCTCTCTGTGAAAATATCTTCATCGGTATGTCCGAAACTCCCGGTGAAATCCGGCGTGCCGGTCCAATGATGGGCCAGGACAACGAACACGTGTATCGAAACATACTTGGCTTGTCGGAAGAAGAGTTGAATGAGCTCTACGTCGAGGGAGCCCTGGACTAACAGAAGGTGACCCGGTCGCGGGACCGCGTCAATCGGACAGAGAGGTAACGATGAACCCGATACAAGAAAAAATAGCTCTTGACGATGTCAGGGTACTGGATCTGACGGGGCCGAGCGGAGTCTATTGCACCAAGCTCCTCGCCGACCTCGGCGCGGATGTCATTCGAGTAGAGCCTCCCGGAGGGGACCCGTCAAGAAGGGTCGGCCCGTTTGTTCACGATGAGCCATCCCCTGAAAAATCACTCCATTTCATGCACTACAATACCAACAAACGTAGCGTAACGCTCAACATCGAGACTGTCGCGGGGCGGGAAATCTTCAAAAAGCTGGTGAAAACCGCGGACATGATGGTCGAGACCTTCCAGCCGGGTTACCTGGCCTCGATCGGCCTGGAGTACCCGGTCCTGAAAGAAATCAATCCCCGGCTCATCCTCGTATCGATCAGTTGGTTCGGCCAGGATAGTCCATACAAGGATTTTCAGGCTTCCGACCTGATCGTCCAGGCCATGACCGGCCTCATGTACACCATCGGTTTCCCGGAAGATCCACCAGCCGCGATCGGCGCTGTCCAGACCTATCACATGGCTGCCACTCATGCCGCGATGGGCGCTCTCATGGCCCTGTACCACCAGGAAGCCACGGGCAGCGGGCAGTGGGTCGATGTCCCGGTCGAGGGCGCGTGCATGCGCATGGCCGATATGGTGGCCCTGATGTACTGGATCGAGGGAACGGTGCGCAAGCGCTCCGGGTTTGAATACTACCGGGGCCTGCAGGACGTATGGGAGTGCAAGGACGGCAGCATCATCTGCAGCGCTCTTGGTGGCGCCGGCGCCGACGGCATACTCGAGTGGATGAACGGCGAGGGGCTGGCCGGCGATCTTCTCAGTGAAGAGTACGCGGACGTGGTCGCGGCGATCAAGGGCGCGGCCGGCGGCGGCCGGGGTGGCAAGAAGGGCGCTCCCGCACCCAAGCTCAGAGACCTCAAGGAAGCTCAGAAACATGTGGAAGAGATATGGCAGGCCTTCCTGCTCGCACACACACGAGAAGAGCTTTTCGTGGGGGCGCAGGAACGCGGCGTCGTTCTCATGCCCATCAATACCGCCAAGGGTATCGTAGAGGATGTGGGGCTGCGTGAACGCGGCTACTTCGTGGACGTCGAGCATCCCGAGCTGGGAAGCTCGATCAAGTATCCCGGGCCGCCCTACAGACTCGATGCAACTCCGTGGAGCATACGCAAACGTGCTCCTCTCATCGGAGAGCACAACATCGAAGTCTACGAAGAAATAGGGTTTTCGAGGGAACAGCTCGCCGAGATGGTGGCATCCGAAGTCATCTAGCGGATCACAAACCGTGCCTCCGCCCCGGTGAAGTGCGTTCCGGGCGGAGGCCGGCCATCCACCGGCGCGCCTGAAGATATGGTGATTTGAGGGAGCTTGCAGGGGATCAACAGACATAGGGGGATGTTGCATGGAGGGAGTTGTCCGTTGGCCGAAAGAGGATGAGGAGAGATACAGGCGCTGTGGCTATTGGGAAGATGTCCCTCTGGGGGAGCGATTCGACGGATGGGTTGCCAAGTATGGCGACCGTCCCGCCCTGGCCCACGAGGGGAAGGAAGTCAGCTATCGGGAGATGGGAGAACGCGCGACCCGTCTTGCCGCCAGGATGCTTGAAATCGGAATAAAGCCGTATGACCGGGTCATCGTGCAGTTGTTCAATGTCCCGGAGCTTATTTACGTATTCTACGCCTGCATGAAGATTGGGGCTATCCCGCTCGGGACCCTGCCGACCCATCGTTCCGCTGAAATCGGTTTTATCGGTCAGCACACGGAAGCGCGTGTCCACGTCATCCCGGGGGGAGTGGTCAAGGGTTTCGACTACGACGATTTCGCGCAAAAGATGCGCAAGGAAGTCCCGAGTTTCGAATATATCCTGACAATTGGGGCGGCAAACCTGCCCGGCATGGTGTCGATTAGTGACACCATAAATAACGGCGCCGACCTCGAAACCGCGAAAGCCAGGCTCTCGGGGCTGCATATAGACGCTTCCGAACCCGCGATGTTTCAGCTCTCGGGCGGCACCACCGGCACGCCCAAGGTCATCCCGCGCACTCATAACGACTATTACTACAACGCCAAATGCGTGGCCGAAGCGTACGGATTCGTCGAAAACGACCGCAACCTCGTTCCCATGCCCCTGATGCATAATGGTCCCATGATTAATGCCGTTCTGCCGTCACATGTCGTGGGAGCCTGCTGTGTCCTCACGGAATCCTTCGCGCCCGAATCAATCCTGCGTGCCATCTCGGAGAACAGGGCAACAAGCGTAGGGAGCGCCGTCGTCCTGATGCACCGGATGCTGGAGGTCCCGGTCGAGAAGCGCCGTGACTTCGACCTGAGCAGCGTGAAGTTCATCTGGTGGTCTGGGAATATCGAGTTCGAGGACCAGATGAAATTGAGGGAGTTGTTTCATAACTGTGACCTTTGCCAAAACTATGGAATGGCCGAGGGGATGATCTGTTTCACGAGAAGAGATGATCCCATTGAAATCAAGATGAACACTGTCGGAAGGCCGGTATCGGAAGGGGACGAAGTCAGGCTGGTGGACGTCGTGACGGATGAAGCAGTCCCCCGGGGCGAGGTCGGTGAGGTGTGGTGCCGGGGGCCCTATACCATTCGGGGCTACTACAAGGCGCCGGAACGTAACAGGGAGGCCTTCTCCCCCGACGGGTTCTACAAAACCGGCGATCTGGCGAAGCAGGACCAGTTTGGGAACCTGATGTGGGCGGGACGTATCAAGGACTGTATCAGCCGCGGTGGTGAAAAGATCAACGCGGAGGAGGTCGAGGTGTGCATACGCACTTTCCCCAAAGTCCTGGACGTGGCGGTGGTGGCAATGCCCGACAAGGCACTGGAGGAAAGGGTCTGCGCATTCGTTGTCCCAAAACCGGGAGAGCACATAACTCTCGAGGAACTCAACGATTTTCTCCTGAACAAGGTGGGAATAGCGCCCTTCAAGGTGCCCGAGCGGCTGGAGGCACTCGACGAACTGCCTCTGACCAAGGTTGGTAAGGCGGACAAGAAAAAACTGCGCGCAATGATAGCCGAGATCTTGAACCCGACCGGCGCCTCGAACTGAACGGCCCGCGCGGAAAAACGGCTGGCGAGTAAGCCAGGGCAACTTAGTCGTGCCTTTAAGGAAAGGATAGAGGGAATGGGCGATCACCTCAAAGGAAGGGTGGCGATAGTGACGGGCTCCGGCCACGGGATTGGTAAATGCATCGCGCTTGCGCTGGCAAAAGAGGGCGCGAAGGTTGTGACCAATTCGAGAAGGGCGGAAATGTGCAAGGCCGCGGCCGAAGAGATTATCGGCGCCGGCGGCGAGGCTCTGTCCTTTCCCTGTGACGTTTCGAGCTTCAAGGAGACGGAGCGTTTAATCGGGATGGCGCTGGATGGCTTCGGGGGACTCGATATCCTGGTGAACAACGCGGGCAATGTCGCTCCCCGCATGATCTGGCGCATGACAGAACAGGAATGGGATTCCGTTATTTCGATCCATCTCAAGGGGACGTTCAACTGTGTTCACCATGCTTCCAAGTACATGAAGGAAAAACAATACGGGAGAATAGTGAACACGATTTCCGGCGGATGGCTCGGAGTGGCCGGCAATGCCAACTATGCCGCCGCTAAGGGAGGCATTGTCGGCCTCACCAAAACCGTTGCCGAGGAAATGAGCCGGTTCGGGGTGACCTGTAACTGCTATGGCCCCATAGCAGATACCGACGACGGTAAGGGTCTGTTGGACAAGGAAACCTTCGTTGCTCACCACAGGAAACGTTTCGAGGCGGGGTTTGAGAGCGAGAGGGAGTTCAAGCAGTTGACCAACGCGCCCGGTCCCGAAACCGTCCCTCCGCTTGTAGTCTATCTATGCACCGAGCAGGCGGCGAACATCACGGCCAGGATCTTCATGGTCTGCGGCAACGATATCAGCATAACTTCGATAAAGACCGATGCCAGGGTCATAAACAAGGAGGGAAGCCCGTGGACGTTGGAAGAACTCCATGAGCATGTCCCCTCCGTCCTGTTGTCATGACACTGAAATGAATCAGATGAATCAGGGGAAACCAAGAATATGAAAGAAGCGGTCATTGTAAGCGCGGCGCGCACACCTATTGCCAAGGAGAACGGCGCGCTGAAAGATGTGCCCCCGGAGGAACTGGGCGGCGTGGTGATCAGGGAGGCTGTAAAAAGGGCGAATATTACCGACCCCGGCATCATTGACGAGGTGGTCTTCGGGAACTGCTTTTCCGGTGTGGGCTGTATCGCGCGCGTGTCCATGCTCAAGGCCGGCCTTCCGGTAACCATACCTGCCATCCAGGTTGACCGGCAATGCGGGTCGGGCTCCACGGCCGTTAACGTCGCCGCGGCGCTGATCCAGTCCGGGGCCGGGGAGGTCTACGTCGCCGGCGGTGTGGAATCGCTGACGCGGATGCCCTTCCTTCTGGAAAGGCCCTCGACGGCCTATCAGCGCGCGCCCCAGCGCGTCGTTGGTCCTTTTGGCTGGAGGCTTTCAACGGAAGAGATAGGTGATCCACCCCTTGGCATCATCGCGGAAAACATGGCCGAACGCTGGAGTGTCAGCCGGGAAGACCAGGACGAGTTTGCTTTCCTGAGCCAGATCAAGGCGGAAAGGGCACTGAAAGAGGGCCGTTTCAAGGAGCAGATCGTTCCGGTGACGATTCCCCAAAAGAAGGGCGCGTCTATCGTCTTCGACACCGATGAGCACCCCAGGTTGGGGACCACCCTGGAATCCCTGGCTAAATTGCGGCCGGCTTTCAAGCCTGACGGGACCGTGACTGCCGGAAACTCCTCGGGGATCAACGATGGAGCGGCGGCGTTCGTGCTCGCCAGCCGGGAAAAGGCCCTTGAATTGACGGATAAACCCCTTGCGACGGTCAAGGCATTCGCTTCGGCCGGTGTCGATCCCAATTTCATGGGGATCGGCCCGGTGCCGGCTACACGCAAGGTCCTGGCCAGGACCGGTCTGACCATCAAAGACATGGATGTGATCGAACTGAATGAAGCTTTTGCTTCGCAGGCGGTCGCATGCTGCAAGGATTTGGGCATTGAGTGGCGCGTTTCGGACAGGGAGAGGCTCAGCCCGAACGGGGGGGCTATCGCCCTGGGGCATCCCATCGCCGGGAGCCTCGCGATCCTTGTCACCAAGGCAATTTACGAACTGCGAAGAATAGAGGGCCGATACGCACTGATCACCGCATGCTGCGGCGGGGGACAAGGTGTTGCGACGATCATCGAGCGCTGGCGTGATTGAGGGGAGTAGTAATTATTTCATGAAACCGTAGTCTCTTGGGAGGGGAAAAGATGCTTGTACTGACCAATGCGTTACTGATCGATGGGACCGGACAAAAACCGATTCAAAAGGCAAGCGTTGTAATCGAGGGAAA
>JAJFTY010000223.1 GCA_021372695.1 Deltaproteobacteria bacterium | reverse complement strand
GCGAGGAGCCGACCACGGATCTCTCCAAAACTTCGGATGAAGGGAAGGAAGAAAGCGTCGGCTTCAAGGAGCTTTACGAACAGAGCCTGCAGTCCGTTCAGATGGGCGGCGTTTTAACCGGAAAGGTCGTGCAGATCAACGCGGACAACGTGATGGTCGATGTCGGATGGAAGACGGAGGGATACATCCCGGCGAGAGAATTGCGCGATGATCAGGGGAATATCACCGTCAACGTGGGTGACGAGATCGAAGTCCTCGTGGATCGCCGCGATCAGGATGGAAACCTCGTTCTCTCTCGTGACAAAGCCGCCAAAATCAAGATTTGGGATGACGTTAAACTCGCCTGTGAACAGAATACCCCGGTCAAGGGAACGGTGATCGAGAGGGTCAAGGGCGGTCTCTCCGTGGATATCGGTATTCCCGCGTTCCTCCCCGGATCGCAGGTGGATATCCGGCCGGTCAGGGATCTGGACCGGTACGTGGGTCAGTCTTTCCTCTTCAACGTCCTGAAGTATGACCGAAAAAGAAACAACGTGGTTCTGTCGCGCCGGACCATTCTGGAAAAGGAGAGAGAGGCCGAGAAGTTCGACACGCTGAAGAACATCGAAGAGGGCAAGATTGTCGAAGGGGTGATCAAGAATATTACCGATTACGGTCTTTTCATCGACCTGGGCGGGATCGACGGGTTGCTGCATGTGACCGACATCTCCTGGGGACGGATCACACGGCCCTCGGACCACTTCTCCAAAGGGGAAAAGATCAGGGTCAAAGTGCTCTCGTTCGACCGCGAGAAGGAGCGGGTAGCCCTGGGATTGAAGCAACTGGCTGCGAACCCCTGGGAAACCATCAAGGAAAAATACCCCATCCATTCCGTATTCGAGGGCCGGGTCGTCAACCTGACCGACTATGGCGTCTTTGTGGAGCTGGAGACCGGCGTCGAAGGGCTCATCCATGTATCGGAGATGTTCTGGACGCGGGAAATCAAGCACCCGTCCAAAGTCCTGTCGATCGGACAGCACATCCAGGTCATGATTCTGGATATCAATACCGAAACGAAGCGCATATCGCTGGGGCTCAAGCAGACTACGGCGAATCCCTGGGAGACGCTGAGAACGAAGTATCCGGAGGGGAGCGTCATCAAAGGCGTTATCCGCAACATCACCAATTTCGGAATCTTCGTGGGCGTGGAGGAGGGCATCGACGGCCTGATCCACATGTCCGATATCTCCTGGAAGCAGCGGGTGAAGCATCCCTCCGAGATGTTCAAGAAGGGCCAGGAAATCGAGGCCATGGTCCTGAACATCGATGTCGAGCATGAGAAGTTTTCGCTCGGGCTCAAACAGATCGAGAAGAACCCGTGGGAGGAGTTGAGCGTACGATACCCTGCCGGCTCGATCGTGTCGGGCAAGGTCACCAACATGACCGATTTCGGGATCTTCGTCGAGATCGAGGAGGGGATCGAGGGGCTGGTTCATATCTCCGAGTTGAGCTCACGGCGCGTCAAGTCCTCATCCGAACTGTTTGCGGTCGGCGATACCGTGTCCGCGATCGTCAAGAACGTGGATCCGAAGAGCCGGAAAATCCGCCTCAGCATCAAGGATTATGAGACCGGCGCGGAGGGTAGCTCCGTCCATCAGTATATCAACAACCGGGAGAATGTCGGGTCGAGCCTCAGCAAAGCCCTTGCCGACGTCAAGATCGTGGAGACGGAAAAATAGCAGGGTGGTCATCGACACTTTCCCTGGGACAGCGATATGAGAAGACACCCGGTAATCGCAGGCTTGTGCCTCTTGGTTCTGGTCGGGATGGCCTTCTTTGCGGTCGTCTATGGGTTGGGGCTGTTCCGGGAAGCGGGAGTGCCGGGCCTCGGTGAGCGGGTCGGCGTCGTCGCCATCGAAGGGATCATCGGCGACTCCCGTGACCTCGTCGCGGAGATCCGGGAGTTTGCGGATGACGACGCCATCCGGGCCGTTGTGCTCCGGATCGACACGCCAGGGGGCGGCGTGGCGCCGTCGCAGGAGATCTACCAGGCCGTCCGGGAATGTCGTAAGAAGAAAAAAGTCGTGGTTTCGATGGGATCGGTCGCGGCTTCCGGCGGATACATGATCGCCGTGGCCGCAGACCGCATCGTCGCCAATCCTGGAACCATCACCGGCAGCATCTCGGCCGTCATGCACTATGCCAATGTCGAAGAGCTCCTGAAAAAAGTCGGCGTCAAATCGTCTGTGATCAAAAGCGGAAAATTCAAGGATATCGGCTCTCCCGTACGGGACATGACCGCGGAAGAGCGCTTCCTGATCCAGGGGATCGTGGATGACATCTACGATCAGTTTGTCGGGATCGTCTCGGAAAACCGCAAGATCCCCCTCTCCAGGGTCAAAGAGCTCTCCGATGGAAGGATTTTCACCGGCAGGCAGGCCAAGGAACTGGGGCTCGTGGATGAACTCGGCGGCCTTCAGGATGCCGTGCTTCTGGCAGGACGATTGTCCGGCATCAAGGAGCGGCCGGAGATCTTCTATGGAGCGAAGAAGAAGACGACCTTCTGGCGCTATCTGATGGAAGGGATGAGCTCCGCCGTATCGGAGGGGATCCGGAAAAGCGGGACGGAGCCGGGCGCACAGTATCTGCTCCAATAGCCTGAGCCGGCCCGGGAAAATGTCATCCGCGATGAACGGATCCAAAGAAATCACCATGACCTATCGAACGATTCTGGTGGAAAAAAAAACGGGTTACGCGGTTGTGACCCTGCACCGTCCCGGAGAGATGAATGCCCTCTCGTCCGAAATGCGGACGGAGTTGGAGGGGTGTTTCACTGCCCTGGAGGCGGATCCCGAGGTCCGTGTCGTGGTGTTGACCGGAGGGGATTATGTCTTCTCGGCCGGTATGGATCTCAAGGAGATGTCCGGGCTTTCCGATCCGGAGGTCAGGGATTACTTCCTTTCCATCAACCGGTATCTGAAAAAGATCTATTTCTGCAGGAAGCCTGTCATTGCAGCTGTCGGCGGAATTGCACTCGGCGGGGGGTTCAACCTGGCTACCGTCTGCGATGTGATCATCGCCTCGGAGAGCGCGATTTTCGGCCATCCCGAACTGAGGTTTGGAATCAATCCTCTCTTCGGTCCGCTGCGGGAGGTCGTCGGTACGTCCAAGGCCAAGGAGTTGACCATGCTGGGTGAGCCAATCGGTGCGCAGGAGGCCTTGCGGATCGGTCTCGTGAACAAGGTTGCCCCGCCGGAGAAGCTGATGGCGGATGCGGAGTCGGTGGCGAGGGAACTGGCCAGTCGTTCCCCCGAGGCGATCGAGGCCGTGAAGAGAATCTCCGTCCTGGCCCCCGGTCTGGACAGGAGTTCGGCTCTGGATCTGGAGATGGATGTCGAGGCGCTCCTCTTCTCACGTAAGGAGAGGAAGGAGAATATGGCCGAGTTTATGCAAACCCTGAAGAACCGTAAGAAGCAGTGACGGAAAGCTCCCTTCGGTCCGATGTCCGATCGAACCACTCGCCACGCTTCTCAGGAGTCCCTCATATCATGTCCCATTCACTGTTCGGCAAGGCAAAATCGCGGAGCTGATCCCGTCTTTTCTTGTGCTGCAACTTTTTTAAAGCCTTGGCTTCGATCTGCCGTATCCGTTCCCGGGTGACCCCCATCATTTCCCCGACCTCTTCGAGGGTGAAGGGGCCGAAGTTGCATGCAACCCATGTGCAATTCAAGAAAGTCTCATTCTTCAGACGCCATTCGCAGGTCGCGTCCTGACAGACTTCCGTGATCGATGTCCCCTTCTTCCGGCATTTATATTGATTATTCAAAGTGTTTCTCTCCTTTGACCCGTTCGTTGTGCGGTAAGGTAGGCATTCCCCCCGTGCTTGTCAATCCCGAAACGGGACAGGGCCTCCGGGTCCGATGGCCGGCCGGTAGTTCGCGGCACTGCCGGCTGGAGAGGATCAGTACCCGACGGCTTGGCCATCCTTTCGCGGATCCGATGCCGCGCAATAGCCGTCGGTGAGCCGGTAGATGATTTGGGCCCCTCCGAAGACGGAGGCCGGCATCTTTCCGATCAGGACGTGGCCGCGCCTCTCGAGCTCCTCCCGGATTGCATTCCCGAAGCCTGCCTCCAGCGAGAGGCGGGAATCCTCGGTCAGATACCAGCGCGGCGCATCTGCCGCCGTCTGGGGGTTCTGACGGCCGGCAAAGATCCGGACCATCATCTGGATGTGGCCTTGGGCTTGCATGTGCGCGCCCATGACCCCGAAACTCATCAGAGGCTTTCCTCCCCGCATGACAAATCCGGGAATGATTGTGTGGTAGGGCCGTTTCCCGCCTTGGGCGCGGTTCGGATGTCCCTCCTCCAGGGTGAAGCCCGCACCCCGGTTCTGCAGACTGATCGCGCTTCCGGGAATGACGATTCCCGAGCCGAAACCCTTGTAATTGGACTGGATGAAAGAGACCATCATCCCCCCTTCATCCGCCGCCGTCAGGTAGACGGTTCCCCCATCATGCGGGAGCGGTGCCGGGCCAAAGTCGGCACGGTCGATGCGGATGGCGCCCGCGCACTCGTCCAGGAACGCGTCCGTCAGAAGCGCAGAGGGAGGACCCTCCATCCAGGCGGGATCGGCGATGTGACGAAACGCCACGCCGAAGGCCTTCTTCATCGCCTCGATCTGCAGGTGGAGGCTGTCCGGCGAGTCGATGGGGTACCGTTCGATGGCCAGACGTTTCAGGATTCCCAGGGCGACCAGAACGGTCAACCCCTGGCCGTTGGGAGGCAACTCGTTCAGGGTGATGCCGTTCCACTCCTGGCCGAGGGGCGTCGCCCACTCCGTGCGGTGCTCTGCCAGGTCTGCTTCGGAAAAGTGGCCCCCGGTCTTCCGAGAATGGGAGACGATCTTCTTCGCAAGCTCGCCCCGGTAGAGAGATTCGCCGTGGGTTTCGGCCAGCGATTCCAGCGTGTCCGCAAGTCCGGACGGGGCGAACAGCTCCCCCGGACGCGGCGGCCTGCCTCCCGGAAGGAAGGTCGTCGCAAAATCCGGGAAATCCCGATAGAGCTCCGGGGTGTGCGACCACTTCTCCGCGGTGATGGGTGCGACGATGAAGCCGCGCCGGGCGTAGCCGATTGCCGGTTCGAAGAGGTCGGGGAAGGGGAGCCGGCCGAAGCTGCGGGAGAGGGTGGACCAGAGATCCACGGCCCCGGGCACGGTGACCGCATCCCATCCGAGCTGTGCCATTTTGGTTTGTCGGGTAAAGCGGTCGGCAGGCCAGGCCTTCGGCAGCCGCCCCGATCCGTTCAGCCCGGAAAGCTTTTTGCCGTCCCAGACCATCGCGAAGGCGTCGCTGCCGATGCCGTTGCTCGTGGGTTCGACGACTGTCAGGGTGATGGCGGCGGCCAGGGCCGCATCCACCGCGTTTCCGCCGCGCAGCAGCATCCGAAGCCCCGCCTGGGCGGCAAGCGGCTGGGACGTGGCCACCACATTCCGGGCGAAAACAGGCATCCTTTGGGAGGGATAGGGGAAATGCCAGTCGATGGTCATGCCGAATCCCTTTTCAAAAGTGCATCTTTTCCGGCGGTCTCCGCTCGGGCACGCAGACGCTTTCCGTCCCGTCCTCGTTCCATGAGGACGACACATAGAGGCTTCAGTAGCATCGGCCATATTCCCGGACGTCATCCTCCCGGTAGGCGCATGGACAGACGATGTCCCTGTCCCATTCGCGATTTCCGGAGGCCAGACGGCAGGGGCAGCACATGTAACCGTAACGTTCACGGTTGAAGAGGAGGGCATTCAGGAGATCGAGGACCTTTGCGCGGTCGCGGTTGAAGAAATAGCCTTTCGGCTCCTGAATCTTCCTGAGCGCTCCATAAAGCTCTTCGGCCGTCATAGACCGAGGGCCTCCCGGATGGCCATCTCGTTGAACCCGACGATCACCCTCTCTCCGATGAGGATGGTGGGGAAACTGCACGCCGGATTGAATTTTCGGACCTCGTCAAGGGTCGATTTTCGCGCATCACCGGTCAGGAGGTCGACATCGGTGAATTCGTGGACAACCCCATGGTCTCCCATGAATCTTTTTGCCGCCTTGCAGTGGCCGCATGTGCTCAAGGTGTACATCTTGACGGTCATGGTTCCCTCTCCTGTCATTTACGGATCTTCGGAAAATCATTGACAGGCTTTTTAGTAGGGGGAAATGCCTTTTTTGTCAAGGAAGATATGCGGTCGGGTCAGACGCGAGGCCTCGCTGCGTGAACCCGAAAAATCCGGGAGCGCCGCCGGGAGCGGCGAGGGGCGAAGCTTCGGGCGCGGTTCATAGTACCTTGAATTCATGTCATTTACCTGTTGACATTTGTCCGTGCCCAGTGTATGGGGATGTCGCTTTTCCAGGGCGGCGGCCAGAGCGGAACGGTTTGAGACAAATTCATTCGAGCCCCGGATTCGAACAAAGAGATGAGGAGTCATATGGCACTATCGATCAACGACCTGAATGTACCGCACCGCCTTCTTCTCGGCCCCGGCCCCAGCGCGGTCCACCCGCGCGTCCTCCGCACCATGAGCACGGCACTGATCGGATATATGGACCCGGAATGGCTCGCCCTGATGGATGAGGAGCAGGTCCTCCTCAGGGCCGTCTTCCAGACCAGAAACAGGATGACCTTCCCGATGTCGGGAACGGGCAGCGCCGGGATGGAGACCGCCTTCTGCAATTTCGTCGAACCGGGTGACACGGTCGTGATCGGGTGCAACGGCTATTTCAGCGAGCGCATGTGCGAGATGGCCAAAATCTACGGTGCCAGGGTGAAACGGATCGAAAAACCGTGGGGCGGCGTCTTCACCCCGGCCGAGGTGGAAGCCGCCCTTGCGGAAAGCGAACCTGTCAAGATTTTCGCGCTGATCCATGCCGAGACCTCCACCGGGGCCCTCCAGTCTCTGGAAGGGATGGCTGACGTGGTTCACCGGCACGGCGCCCTGTTCGCGATCGATTGTGTCACCTCCCTGGGCGGCGTTCCGGTGGACGTCGACGGCTGGGGGATCGATGTCGCCTACAGCGCCTCGCAGAAATGTCTCGGCTGCCCCCCGGGCCTCTCCCCGATCACGGTCAGTGACCGGGCTCTCGAAGCCCTCTACCGGCGGAAGACGCCCGTTCCGAACTGGTACCTGGATCTCACAATGATCGAAAAATACTGGGGCCCGGAGCGGATCTATCACCATACCCCTTCGACCACCCTCCATTACGGCTTCCGCGAGGGCCTTCGGCTCGTGCTGGAGGAGGGTCTGGAGGACCGCTGGTTCCGCCATCAGGCCATCGCCGAGTATCTCTGGAGCAAGATGGAATCTCTGGGGTTGAAGATGCTTGTGCCCCGTGAACACCGGCTTCCCTCCCTGACGACGGTCTGCGTTCCCGACGGCGTCGATGACGCGGAGGTGAGGACGCGCCTGCGCGACGCGTACAATATCGACATCTCGGGCGGATTCGGGCCCCTGAAGGGAAAGATCTGGCGCATCGGGCTGATGGGTTTCTCCAGCCGCAGGGAAAACGTGACGCTTCTCTCGGGCGCACTGCGCGAGATCCTCCACGGCAAGATCTGAGATTCGGGGCCGGACGCTCTCCGTCTACGACCGCAGGAACCGGCACGGCCCTGAAAAAAGACAAAATTTTGCTTGACAACCGCAGCGGGATCGATTAAAGTCCCGTCTCTTGTTCGAATTCGTCCTCCAAAGTGGATCCCCCATCCGGTGTGACATCTCCCCGTGGGGGTTTTTTATTTCGTTTTTGAACGGCCTTTCGAGGCGTTCGGAGCAGAAGGAAAAGTCATGAGCAGCACAGTCGAAAAAGTTCGGAATATCGGAATCAGTGCCCATATCGACTCGGGAAAGACCACCCTGACCGAGAGGATCCTGTTCTACACGAAGCGGATTCATGCCATTCACGACGTGAAGGGCAAAGACGGCGTCGGCGCCACGATGGACTCCATGGAGTTGGAGAGGGAGCGCGGGATCACGATCGCCTCGGCGGCAACCTTCTGCGAATGGCAGGGCCATGAGATCAACATCATCGATACTCCCGGGCATGTCGATTTCACGATCGAAGTTGAGCGCTCGCTCCGGGTGCTGGACGGCGCGGTGCTGGTCCTCTGCTCCGTGGGCGGCGTCCAGTCGCAATCCATCACCGTGGATATGCAGATGAAGCGCTACAAGGTCCCCTGCATCGCCTTCATCAACAAGTGCGATCGGAGCGGGGCGGACCCCTCCCGCGTGATCGCCCAGCTTCACTCGAAGTTGGGCCACAATGCCGTGGCCATGCAGATGCCGATCGGTCTGGAGGCGAATTTCCGCGGCCTGATCGATCTTCTCTCTATGAAGGCTGTCTATTTCGAGGGTGAGAACGGAGAGCAGGTCCGGATCGACGAGATCCCCGAAGAGCTGCGGGAAGAGGCGAACAGGAAGCGGGAGGAGATGATCGACGCCGCTTCGCTCTTCTCCGATCGGCTGACCGAGGCGATCCTCGAAGAGAGTCCTATTCCCGATGAAATGATCATCGATGCCATCCGCACGGGAACCCTGGCGAGGAAACTCACCCCCGTTTTCATGGGGTCGGCCTACAAGAACAAAGGGGTTCAGCCACTTCTGGATGCGGTGAACCGTTATCTCCCCTGTCCGACGGATGTCGAAAACACCGCCCTGGACCTCGACCACGGCGAGTCGCTCGTAAAACTCCTGCCCGACGCTTCCCTGCCGATCGTGGCCCTGGCCTTCAAGCTCGAAGACGGTCCCTACGGGCAGTTGACCTACGTCCGCGTCTACCAGGGAACATTGGCCAAAGGCGCAGTCATCGTCAACACGCGAACCGGCAAGAAGACGAAGGTCGGACGCGTCGTTCGCATGCACGCCGATCAGATGGAGGACATCGAAGCAGCAAGCGCGGGCTACATCGCGGCGCTCTTCGGCATCGAGTGCGCCTCCGGGGATACCTTTGTCTCGCCGGGCATCAACCTGACCATGACCTCGATGTATGTTCCGAAGCCGGTGATTTCACTTGCGATATCTCCCAAGGACAATAAATCGCAGATCAACATGTCCAAGGCCCTGAATCGCTTCACGAAAGAGGACCCGACCTTCCATACCCATGTGGATGAGGAGACCAACGAGACGATCATCGAAGGGATGGGCGAACTCCATCTGGAGATCTACGTGGAGCGGATGAAGAGGGAGTACGGATCCGATGTCGAGACGGGGAAGCCCCGCGTGGCTTACCGTGAGACGATCACCCAGAGGGCGGAATTCAACTACACCCACAAGAAACAGACCGGCGGCTCCGGCCAGTACGGGCGCGTGGCGGGGTACATGGAGCCGATCACCGAAGCGGACGAGGATTTCATCTTCGACAACCAGGTCCGCGGGGGGGCGATTCCCACCCAGTTCATCCCCGCCGTGGAGAAGGGTTTCCACCAGTGCCTGGCCAAGGGCCCGAAGATGGAGTTCCCTGTAACCGGGGTGAAGATCGTGATTAACGACGGTGCTTCGCACGCCGTCGACTCCTCCGACATGGCTTTTCAGGCGGCGGCGCGCGGCGCCTTCCGCGAAGGGTACATGAAGGCAAAGCCCGTGATTCACGAACCGATCATGAAAGTGGTCGTGGAGACGCCCACCGAGTTCCAGGGCGCAGTGATGGGGCTGCTCAATCAGAGGCGCGGCATGATCGTCGGGGCGCAGGACGAAGGGGTGCTGACCGTGGTCGAGGCCCAGGTCCCCCTCGCCGAAATGTTCGGCTTCTCGACGGTTCTGCGGTCGTCCACCCAGGGCAAGGCGCAATTTACGATGGAATTCGCCCTCTACCGGCAGATCCCGCAGGCCATTGCCGAGAAGATCGCCGAAGAGGTGGCGCTCCGCAAGAAGAGCGCGGCGTGACAGGAACCCGGGAGTCTCCGGGCCGTTGAAGCCGATCATCGAAACAATCAGACAGGAATTCATGATATGTTGAAACAAGAATTGATTCTTCGCAACCCTTTGCGGCAACTCGGTTTCGAAACAGAGGATATTCTCCCGACGGGCGGGTTCGGGGCCGTGATCGCCCCGGCGGGTGTCGGGAAGACCGCGCTGCTGGTTCAGTTGGCCATCAACGGCATGCTCAGAAACCGAAACGTTCTTCACGTCAGCCTGAACGACCCCGTCAACAAGGTGAATCTCTGGTACAGCGAGCTTTTTCACGATCTCGCCGGGAAAGACGAGGACAAACAGATCGCCCGCCTGTGGGAATCGGTGCTTCCCCACCGGTTCATCATGACCTTTCGCGTCGAAAGTTTCACCGTTCCGAAACTCGAGGAGCGTCTGAGCGATCTCACCGAACAGGGGATTTTCACGCCCGCCATGATGATCATCGACGGCCTCCATGTCGAAGGGGCGCTGAGACCGGAGTTGGACCGGTTGAAGGCGCTGGCGGTCCGAAACGGGATTCATGTCTGGTTCACCGTCCATACCCACCGGCACGATCTGCCGGGCGCGGATGGTCTTCCGGTACCCTTCTCTGCGGTGGCCGACGTCTTCGATCTGGTCCTGGGTCTGGAGCCGGAGCATGCGGACATCCATATCAAGCTGCTCCGGAGCAGGGAGGCGTTTCCGCCCGGGTCCGGACTGCTGCTCGACCCATCGACCATGCTGATCAAGGATCCGTCGTAGGGCACCCTTCCTGATGCCCCGCCAGTCAATCGGGTCGGGCACGCAAACGCCGGATCTCCCCTGTGACGGTTGGCCGGCAGTGAAAGGGCAGCAGGACGGCGAATGCCGCCGGAAGCGGATGGCACGCCCGACGAGATCTGTACCCCGGCAGGGAGTAAATCATCACCTAATGCTTTAAATAAGATATCTAATATGACGATATTATATAGTAATGTTGTTAGTGCTTCAATCTGTTCGAACCATCCCCTGACGATCCGCAGGAGCCAGGGTTCTGGACTCGGCCGGGTACTGATCATCCCTCCCGAACGGCTTCCCCCCGTTCTGAGCCGCGAACGCGTCTAAGCCGCCATCGCGTGGCCCCGGCAAGAGTGTCACGGTGTGGGGACGAGAAGCGGTGATCGAGAGCCGTCTCGCCGCGTCCTGCGGCGTTCATCCGGGCTACACGGCGCCCTTGGCAGACCGCCCGGGAGAGGCAGGAGGGCGCATTTCCACTGCGACCGATTCGGCTTGACAATTGGGACCTAATCCATTAGCCTTCCGCCATATCGATGCTAGGAGAGAGAGATGATCGGTGTACTGATTACCACCCACGGCAACCTGGGAAATGAACTGATCAAGGCAGCGGAGTTGATCCGGGGCAGCCTGAAGGGGATCATCCACGTTTCGATTGAACCGAACAAGGGAGTGGAGGATCTGAAAAAGGAGATCAGCACGGCGATCCGGAAACTGGATCAGGGAAAAGGGGTCCTGATCCTCACCGATCTCTTCGGCGGGACCCCGTCCAACATCTCCCTCTCGTTCATGAAGGAGGGGAAGGTGGAGGTGATCACCGGCGTCAACCTGCCGATGCTGCTGAAGCTGCCCGACATCCGTGAGGGCATGACGCTGAAGGATTTCGCGCTGTACATCAAGGATTACGGAATCAAGAATATCTCGCTGGCCAGTGAGATTCTGCGCAAGAAAGCCGTCGGATAGGCCATTGCAACCTTCATTGGATATAGCCCTCGTGCGGGTCGACAATCGGCTGATCCACGGACAGATTCTGGAAGCCTGGATCCCTTTTCTCGATGCTTCCTGCGTCGTCGTCGTGGATGATCAGGTGGTTTCGGATTTTTTCCGCGAGACGGTGATCCGGATGGCGGTCCCGAGCGGTGTCGAAGTCATCATCTGCGGCGTCGCCGAATTTGCGGAGAAGTGCCGATTCAGCCGGGGAAAGGGCCGGAAGACGATCGTGCTCTTCAGCAAGATTTCCGATGCATGGCGAGCCCGGCGTCTCGGATATCTTTTCGATCAGCTCAATATCGGCAACGTCTACAACGAGGAGTGCCAGGTCTGTTGCACACCGGCGGTCCTTTTGAGCAGTGCCGACATCCAGGGCATCAACAGTCTCCGGGATGCCGGAGTGAAGATCGAATTGCAGCGCGTTCCCAGGGAAAAGCCGGTGGACCTTTTTGAAATCGTCCGGAACATCGCGTCCTGATGCATCCGCTGCATCTGCTGCCCGTCAGGACCGCCCAAGTCGGTTCCTATGATCGTAAATGTTCTGATCGTATCCATCGTCGGCGGGATTCTCTGCCTGGACCGCGTTTTCGTTCAGGTCCTGGTCTCCCGGCCGATCGTGGCCGCCCCGCTGGTGGGGTGGATTCTGGGAGATCCCTATACGGGTCTGACCGCAGGCGCATTCATCGAACTCCTCTGGATCGACCGCCTGCCGATCGGGGCCTACATCCCCCCGAACGACACGATCGTCGCGGTTCTGACCGCCGCAGGCGCGATCGAGAGCGGAAGGATTCTCGGACACCTGCCGCCGGAGCTGATCGTGGCCTCCGTACTCCTGTTCGTCCCCATGGCCCTTCTCGAAAAGAAGATGGAGGTGCGAATTTGCATCCGCGCCAATGAGAAACTGGCCCAGAATGCCTGGAGTGCGGCGGCCCGCGGCGACATCCGCGCGATTTCGAGGAATCATCTTCGCGCGGCGTTCCGGAGCTGGCTTCTTCCCGCCGCCGTGATCCTGATCACGCTTCCCTTCGGGGTGGGGGCGATGACGTGGCTCTACCCGCGGCTCGACCCCTGGATGGTCCGCGGTTTGAACCTGATGTACGGCGTGCTTCCCATGGTCGGCGCTGCGGCCGCATTCAACACCGTTCATCTGCGCGGCGCCCTGCCGATCCTGTGCGCGGCGTTCCTGATCACCACCGCTATCCTGAGGTATGTTCGTTATTGAATCCCTATGGAACGTAACGAATTGTGCATCGCTGCATGCGGGGAAGGGGATCTCGCGGAGATTCTGGAAATCGAGAAGAGCTCATTTCCGAGCCCCTGGTCTCCGGGTCTTTTCCGCAGCGAAATGGCCAATCCCCTCTCCCGGATTCTGGTCGGAAGACAGGGGCCTGCTCCCGGCGCGCCGATGGCCGGGTACGTCATCTTCTGGCGCGTAGTCGATGAGATTCACCTTCACAATCTCGCGGTCCGGCCGGAGTTTCGCAGGTGCGGGATCGCCTCCCGGCTGCTCGACCGGGTGATCCGGGAGGGCCAGCCGGAAGGGGTGCGCCTGATGACCCTGGAGGTCCGGCGATCCAACATCGCAGCGCAGAAGTTGTACGAGCGTTTCGGATTCTCAGTACGGGGTGTGCGGAGAGGCTATTACACCGACACGGGGGAGGATGCCCTGGTCATGTCCATGGAGTGGGAGCGGATTCCGCCGGCCGCTTCGACGCCGCCAGCAAAAGAGGAAAGAGAAATGAAAACCTCGGATGATCAACCATCCATGGCCACGGGAGAGGTGATGGGGAACGAGGACGTTGCCCGGGAACACTTTCTGCTCTCCCTGGAACTGCCGCCGGCTTTTGCGACGCCGCAGCCGGGGCAATTCGTCATGGTACGCGAGCCGGGACGGAGCGAACCGCTGCTGCCGAGACCGCTTAGCGTCTACGGGTTCCGGCGGGAGTCCGGCCGGTCGGTCCTGGATCTGCTCTATCGCGTTGCGGGCCGGGGGACCGAGCTCTTTTCCCGGATGAAGCCCGGCGCCTCCCTGAACGTTCTAGGCCCCCTGGGGCAGGGGTTCACGATTCCTGCGGGTCTGAGAAAGGCAATCCTCCTGGCCGGAGGCGTCGGCATCGCCCCGCTCTCCTTCCTCCTTCACGCGGGTCTGCGGCGGAATGGCTCCCCGGGTGAAACCGCGATCATCGCCTGTGTCGGCGCGCGCACCGCCGGATTCCTGTTGGGCGGAAACCGTCTGGAAGGTCGATGCGACCTCCGGATCGCCACCGATGATGGGAGCGCGGGTCATCACGGCCTCGTCACCGATCTGCTCTGCGACGAACTCGTCCGCTCGAGGCCGGAAGAGACGATGATCTATGCCTGCGGGCCGGCGGCCATGATCCGCTCCCTGGGGACGATCCTACGGGACTCCGCCGTGCGTTGTGAAGTCTCCCTGGAGGAGAGGATGGCCTGCGGCATCGGCGCATGTCTGGGGTGCGCCGTCGCAGTCCGGGAGAATGACGGGAGAACGGCGTACCGGAGGGTCTGCCACGACGGACCGGTCTTCGATCTCCGGCAGATCGGATAACGGGTCCTTGGATGTTCCGGAAACCCGGAGGGATCGGAACGTCTCCCCGGGACCGGTATGAACAGGATGAGGGTCATGGAAGCAAAAGGAAGGAATAGTGCTGCCGTCGGACTCGGGGTCCGGATCGGCGCTCTCGCACTCAAGAATCCCGTGATGACCGCGTCGGGAACCTTCGGCTACGGCAGCGAGTTCGCACCCTTCTGCGACCTGAACCGGCTGGGGGCGATCGTGGTGAAGGGGCTCTCCCTGGAGCCAAGGCTCGGCAACCCTGCGCCACGGATCGTGGAAACCCCATGCGGAATGCTTAATGCGATCGGGCTTCAGAACATCGGGGTGCGGGCGTTCATCGACGAGAAGTTGCCCTATTTGAGAGGATTCGACGTTGCCGTGATCGCCAACATCTTCGGTGAGGCGATCGATGAATACCGTTGCCTCGCCGAAATCCTGAGCGGTGCGGAAGGGGTTCACGCCATCGAGGTCAACATCTCCTGCCCGAATGTGAAGAAAGGGGGGATCGCCTTCGGGGCGAATCCGGATGTCGCCGCTGAGGTGACCCGAAAGGTGTGCGGAGAAACGGACCTTCCCGTGATCGTGAAGCTCACGCCGAACGTGACCGACATCACCGAAATTGCCCTCGCCGTCGAGGCGGCCGGCGCTGCTGCGGTCTCCCTGATCAACACCCTGACGGGGATGTCTGTGGATGTCGAGTGCAGGCGTCCGCACCTGGCCAACGTCACCGGCGGGCTCTCCGGGCCGGCCATCAAGCCGGTCGCTCTCCGGATGGTCTGGCAGACGGTCCGCTGCCTGAAGATCCCCGTCATCGGGATCGGCGGGATCGCCTCCGCTGCCGATGCCCTTGAATTCCTCATCACCGGCGCGAAGGCCGTCGAGATCGGTACGGCCAATTTCATCCGTCCCGCGGCGGCGGTCGAGGTGGTCGAAGGGATCGAAGCGTACATGATCCGGCATGGGATCGGCACCATCGACGAACTGATCGGATCCCTGAAACTGGGGTGAGTTCACACGGCCTTTGCGGCCTATCCGGTCAAGGGAGAGGGATTGACCTCCGCGATCAGTGATTTGAGATAGCCGTCCAAAACCGCGATGCTCGCCGCCGTGCTGGCCCGGGGATAGCGGTGCCTGAGCTGATAGCAAATGCGGTCCGGAGGAGGCTCAGAGAACCGGAATATGCTGTAGTGGCCCGTCTTCTCGGCTTTGCTCGCCACAGAAAGGGGCACGATGGCCCATTGCCGGGGAGTGAAGAAAAACGAGAAAATCAGTTGAGAGGTATCCAGGCGGATCCGGTCAGAGGAAAAGGGGTCCCACCACTGATCATGCCACATCTGATAGTTCGGCCCGCCGGACAGGAATAGCTCGTCACCGGGATTCAGATCGCACGGGTGAACCCATTTCGATTTCGCATCACCGGGCGGCTTCATCTGCAAACCGACCATGGGTTCCCTGAAACACTCCTCCACGAGAATGTTGGGATGTTCCCTCCGGAGGAGCGAAAATGCGATGTCGACCTCCCTTCGTTCGATCAGATCGTAGAGCTCCGGTGAGTGCGAGGTCACGACCTTCAGGTTGATCTTCGGCCTGTGCCGACTCAGGGCTTGGTAGAGTGGCGGGAAGAAGGCATAATTGAGGCTGTCGAGCGCGCCGATCGAGAGGGAAAATTTCGGACTGACCGATTGCAGGGATTGCATCTCCTGCCAGAGGGCGAGCCAACGTTCCGCGACATCGACCAGCGCCTCGCCGGCGGCGGTCAGCGTGAATGTTTTGTTCCCCTTGCCGCGGTCGAACAGTACCGCTCCGATTTCCTCTTCGAGCAGTTTCACCCTTTTGCTGACCGTAGATTGCGCCACGTTGAGCTCTTCAGCCGTGCGGCTTGCACTCTGCGTCCTGACCAGGGCCAAGAAGGTGTTCATGACGAAATGATTCATCTTGCGTCCTCCCAGATGATGAAAATCGGGAATAACGAATATCGAGATTATTCATTATACTTTGCGGCGTCAGTCAAGTAAAATCACCACCTATTTGATAGGTTGTCTTTCCAGGATAAATGGAATATAGGGCCCCTGTGGATGCGGTATCCACGATTTTTCTAAGAGGAGGTTATCCATGTCGGTTCTGCGCAAGGTTTTCTTCTGCATCTTTTGTGTGCTGATCGTTTCATCGATGGCCGGAGGCCTCTGCTTCAGCCAGGACAAATTTCCGAGCAAGCCGATCCAGGTGATCGTTCCCTTTGCCCCCGGCGGCTCCAACGACGTTCTCGCCCGTGCGGTCGCGAACACCTGGACGAAGTACAGTCCCCAGCCGATGGTCGTCATCACCAAGCCGGGCGCCGGCGGCGTCCTGGGCGTCGAATACGTCGTCCGCTCCAAGCCGGACGGCTACACGATCTATCTCGGGCAGGGATCGAGCCCGGACCTGACCATTCCCCACTTCCAGAAGATGCCGTACGATCCCTTCAAAGACCTCGCACCCGTGGCCCGGCTTTCGGTCCACTCGGTCGTCGTCTGCGTGAGCGGCAAATCCCAGTTCAAATCGATGAAAGATCTGGTGGACTACGCCAGGGCGGGCAACCGGGTTACCGCTGCGGCCTCCGTCGCGACGGGCGTCGTGGACATGACTCTCAAGGCCATGGCGAAGCGGGCCAATTTCCCGATCACGGTCGTGCCCTTCACCGGCGGGGCCGATGCGGTCACGGCCCTTGCGGGCGGCCACCTCACGATGGGCGGGGGACATCCCTCGGAGGTGATGCCGCACATCAAGTCAGGCCGTTTCCGGCCGATCGGGGTGGCCCTGGACAAACGCGACCCCACCCTGCCGAACATCCCCACCCTGAAGGAGCAGGGGATCGATGTGGTCACCTGGGGCTCGGTGAAGGGCGTTGCCGCCCCGGCCGCCACGCCGCCGGAGGTGGTCGAGTACCTCGCATCGACCCTGAAGAAGGTTTCGGAGGATCCGGGTTTCAAAAAGGCCATGGCCGCCCTGTACCAGCCCGTCATGTACCAAAACACGAAGGAGTGGACGGTCTTTCTGCACCAGGCGTACAAGGATTACGGAGACCTGATCAAGGAGCTGAACCTCAAGATCTGAGGTCCGGCCGGGAGATGAATCGGTCTGAAGGGGCGCCGCAGTGAGCTGTTGGCGCCCCTTCATTGGGGATATCATGGAAACGGCACAGTTGTTCATCACCTGCATGGGGGAAAACCTTCTCCCCGACGTGGTCCAGAAGATGGTCCTCCTGCTCGAGCGCCTCGGGGTGCGTTGCGAGTTCCCGGAGTCTCAGACCTGCTGCGGTCAACCCCTGTTCAACAGCGGCTTTCAGACCGAAGGAAAGAAGATGGCCCTTCAGTGGATGAGGGCCTTCGCGGATACCGAAGGACACATCGTCGCCCCGTCGGGCTCGTGTGCCGAGTTCGTCAAGCACCGTTATCCGGCGATGTTTCCGGCCGGATCGGCGGAGCATGCACTGGCGGTCCGGCTTGCCGGGCGCGTATGCGAATTCAGCCAGTTTCTCGTCCATGTCCTGAAGGTCACGGACGTCGGGGCCACTTTTCCCCACCGCGTCGCCGCCCATTACCCCTGCCACCTGACCCGTGGGTTGGGCGTGCGCAGCGAGCCGCTGGAACTGCTCGGCGCGGTCCGCGGGCTGGAGCTGATCGCGCTGGACGACGCCGACACCTGCTGCGGCTTCGGGGGGATCTTCAGCGTCGTCTACCCGGAAGTATCCAGAGCGATGATGGAGACCAAGGTCAAGAACATTATCGCGAGCGGCGCCGAGGTGGTCGTGGTGAGCGAACCCGGGTGCCTCGTCAATATCCGCGGCGGACTGATGAAGGCCGGATCCGGCGTGCGGGCGATGCACCTGATCGAGATCCTGGTGGGGGAAGGTGCGGTATGACGGCCAGAATGTCCCGGATCGATTTTCGCACGAACGCGGTGAACGCCAGCCCGGGCGTCGTCACCGCGACACAGAACAGCACCCGTACGGCCCTGAAGAAGCGCGCCCAGGTGGTCGCCGAGTTCGGCGAGGAGCGTTGGCAGGAACTCCGGCAGGCCGGCCACGACGCGAGGCTGCATGGACTGATGCATCTGGACCGTTATCTGGCGATGCTGGAGCAGAAGGTCACGTCCGCAGGCGGCCGGGTGCACTGGGCGATCGACGCCGAGGAGGCGAAAAGGATCGTCTGCGGGATTGCCGCCGAGCACAACGTCCGAAGCATCGTCAAGGTCAAAAGCATGGTGTCGGAAGAGATCGACCTCAACCCGGCGCTGGAAGAGCAGGGGATCCGGGTGTATGAAACGGACCTCGGAGAGTTCATCGTCCAGCAGGCCGGCCAGCGCCCTTCGCACATCACCGCACCCGCGCTGCACATGACCAAGGAGGAGATCGCAACGCTCTTCCGCGAAAAACTGGGGATCGATGCCCGCCCCATCCCGGAGGAGCTGACCGAGCACGCCCGGATCAGGCTCCGCAAGGAATTCCTCGAAGCCGGCATGGGAATCTCCGGCGGTAATCTTCTGATCGCCGAGACCGGAACGCTCCTCATCGTGACCAACGAAGGCAACGGCCGGCTCAGCACGACCCTTCCCCCCGTCCACGTCGCCGTGGTCGGAATCGAAAAGGTCATTCCGGACTGGGAGAGCGCCGCCGTCCTGCTCAAGCTTCTGGCGCGCAGTGTCAGCGGCAGTAAGATCACCGCCTACAACACGTTCATCACGGGTGTCCGGGCGGGGGGACCGAAGGAGTTCCATCTCGTCCTCCTGGACAACGGCCGCTCCCGGATCCTTCAGGACGCGGTCGCCCGGGAGGCGCTCCTCTGCATCCGCTGCGGCGCGTGCATGAACACCTGCCCCATCTACAACCAGGTCGGAGGCTACGCCTACGGGGCGGTCTACCAGGGGCCCATCGGGTCGATGCTGACCCCGCTTCTTCTCGGAACGCACATCGGTGGCGAGCTGCCCTTCGCCTCCACGCTCTGCGGAGCCTGTGCGGAACTCTGCCCCGTGAAGATACCGATACCCGAGATCCTCCTCCATCTGCGCAAACGGGTTGTGGAAGGCGATGCCTTCGAGAGCCCCGCGGTTCCGGGAGTGCTCCGGGCGATGGCGAAGGCCGGGCGGATGGTCCTCGGATCACCGGCGCTCTACCGCCTGGGCGCGCGTCTCGCGCGGACCTTCCAGGCTCCCTGGCGGCGCGGCGACTGGCTGCCTGCACTGCCGCCCCCTCTGAATCGCTGGACCATGAGCCGGCCCTTCCCCGCCTTCCGGGGAGACTTCCGGGCCTGGTGGAGAGAGCGAAAGCAAGGAGGCTTCCATGGGTGAACCGCAATCGTCACGGGATCTCATTCTCTGCCGCGTCGCCGCGGCAATCGGCGCGAAAGAAGGCTCACCGCCGCCACCGCCCCCCGCCTCGGCCCGGTTTGCGGCGAGAAGCACGGCCGCGCCGGATGCGGAGATCGCCCGGATGATTTCCGAGGTCGAACGGCTGAGCGGCCGGGGCCGAAGGGTCCATGACCGCGAGGAATTTGCCGCCGTCCTCGACGATCTGATCCGGTCCGAGGAGATCCGGACGGCTTCGTTCCAGTCTCATCCCCTCATCCAGCGCTACGGCATTGCGGAACTCATGGAGGGACGGGGCGTGCGGACGATCTCCCCGCAGGGAGACCGGCACGACCTTGCAGAATGCGACCTGGGGATCACCGTCGCGGACGGTGCGCTTCCCGAGACCGGGAGCGTCTTGCTCCGCACGACGCAGGGGCAGCCCGATCTGCTGTCGCTCCTGCCGCGGGTTCATCTGGCGCTCGTCGCGCCATCGGCGATCCTGGCAGATCTCCACCAGGCCTTCGCCCTGGCGAAGGCGGACAGACACTTCGTTCTGGTGAGTGGATCGAGCCGCACGGCGGATATCGAAAAGGTGTTGACCCTCGGAGTTCACGGCCCGAAATCTTTCCATGTCTGGGTCTGCGATTGAACGATGGTGTGAAAGGTGTCGGAAGGGTGGCAATGGAGAAGAAAATAGGGGGTTCGGCGGGGCTCATGCCGTGCAGCCGGAGCGGGGAAGCGCCGGGGAGGGATGACCATGGAATGGCCTGAAATGATCCTCTGCCGCCAGGTTTTCCCCCGCGAGACGATCCCGTCGCTCCGGGAGACCCTTGCCGCCCGGATGCAGGAGAGCTGGATTCCCGGGAAGGTGAGGCCCGGAGAGACCGTCGCGATCACCGGCGGCAGCCGGGGCATTGCGTCGATCGTGCCGCTGACCCGGGCGGCGGTCTCCATGATCCGGTCTCTGGGCGCCCATCCCTTCGTCTTCAACGCGATGGGGAGCCATGGCGGCGCCACCGCAGAGGGGCAGAGGGAGCTCCTGGCTTCGCTCGGCCTGACCGAGGAGAATCTCGGCTGCCCAATCCGGGTCAGCATGGAGGTGGAGCAGGTCGGCACGCTGGCGGATGGTTTCCCCGTCCTCTGCGACCGGAACGCCGTCCGGGCCGACCATATCATCGTGATCAACCGGATCAAGGCGCACACCGCCGTCACCGGGTCTGTCCAAAGCGGCCTCTGCAAGATGTGCACCGTGGGGATGGGCAAGGTGGAGCAGGCGTCCCGGCTTCATCGCTACGGGCCCTCCCGGATGGGGCAGATCATTGCGGAGGTGGCCGCCACGATGGCCCGCGGCGCTCCGCTCCTGGCCGGGATCGGGATCGTGGAAAACGCCTATGGCGAGGCGGCGAGGCTGGAACTGGTCCGTCCGGAGGAGTTCGCGGCGGCGGATGGGCGGCTCCTGCTTTCCGCGCTTCGCCTCATGGCCAAACTTCCCCTATCCGACCTCGACCTCGCGGTCGTCGAGGAGATGGGAAAGCGCCACAGCGGCACGGGGCTCGACCCCCATGTGATCGGACGTTGGCGGATCTGGGGCGAACGGGAGCCCGAGGCCCCGCGGATTCAGAGGGTGGCCGTCCTCGGGCTCGACCCCACCTCACATGGAAACGCCCAGGGGGTCGGTCTGGCCGACCTGATCACCGAGAGGCTCTTCCGGGAGATCGATCTCGGGAAGACTTACATGAACACCCTCACGTCGACCTACGTTCAGCGGGGGATGATTCCCGTCATCGGGGGGAGCGACCGGGAGACGATCGAAAAGGCGGTCTACTCCATACCGCTCATCCGGGCGGACCGCCTGAAAGCCGTCTGGATCAAAAACACGAACGAACTGGAGTATATCGCTCTCTCGAAGGCAGCGCTCCGTGCCTGCGGTCCCGATGTGCATATCGAAAAGGTTCGGGAGACCGGCTGGATGTTCGACGCGTCCGACCGGTTGATCTCCTGGGGAAAGGAGTAAGAAGGAGATGGCCAAGGCTCTCAAAATCAATCCCGCCGACAATGTGGCCGTCGTGCTGGCGAACGTCCGGACCGGAGAAGAGATCGAGGTGACCGCCGAAGGGGGGGCTATCCGCCTGGAGGCGCGGCAGGCCGTCGCGTTCGGGCACAAGGTCGCGCTTTCCGATCTGGAGCCCGATCAGCCGATCATCAAGTACGGGGAGGAGATCGGCCGCGCCCAGACCCGGATCGCGGCCGGCGACTGGATTCACCTCCACAATCTCACCTGCCGGCGCGGGCATGACGGGCAGGCTTAAGACAGGATCGACCCATGAAAACGTTTGAAGGATATCGAAGGTCCGAGGGGTTGCCGGGCGTCCGCAACGCAGTTGCCGTGATCCCGTCGGTATTTTGCGCCAACACCGTGGCCCGGCGGATCGCCGAACACGTGGCCGGCGCGATCGCGTTCTGCCATCCGGTCGGCTGCAGCCAGGTCGGCCTCGACCTGGAGCTGACCGCGCGGGGTCTGAAAGGGCTGGGGAGGCATCCCAACTTCTACGGGGCCGTCGTGGTGGGCCTGGGATGCGAGCGCTTCCGCGCCCGGGAGCTCCAGGAGAGCATCGCGGCCGCGGGAAAGCCGGTCGAGATGCTCGTCATCCAGGAGGAGGGGGACACCCTGAAGGCGATCGAAAAGGGGATCGGCTTCGCAAGCCGTCTTACGACGGAAGCGGCACAGCAGCGACGGGAGAAATTTCCCCTCTCCGAATTCTGCCTCGGGCTCAAGTGCGGCGGCACGGACGCCACCTCGGGACTGGCGGCCAATCCCGCCCTCGGGTGGGTGACCGACCGGATCGTTGCCGAAGGGGGAAGGGCCATCTTCACGGAGGTCACGGAACTGATCGGGGCCGAGCGGATTCTCGCGGGACGTGCTGTCGATTCCTGTGTGGCCGACGCGATCATGGCGACGATCGGAAATATGGAAAAGAGGCTGAGCCTCGCCACGGCAGGGGCGGAGGTCAAGCACCGTTCCGCCCTGATCTCCCCGGGCAACGAGGATGGCGGGGTCACGACCGTCGTCGAGAAGGCTCTGGGCGGAATCTACAAGGCGGGGACCGGACCGATCAGCGGCGTCGTCGGCTACGGCGAGTATCCGGCCGCCCCCGGCCTCTATCTGCTCGATTGTGTGGGCCATGATGGGGAGGCGGTCACGGGGCTCGTCGCCTCGGGCTGCCAGGCGGTCGTCTTCACGACCGGCCGGGGAACGCCGACGGGATTCCCCGGGGTCCCGGTCATCAAGATCACCGGAAACAGCGAAACCTACCGGAGGATGAAATTCAACCTGGACTTCAACGCGGGCGGAATCGTGGAGGGAGCGCCCATCGCCGAGGTGGGTGCGGGGTTGTTTGACACCGTTCTCCGGGTAGCCTCCGGGGAGCCCGCGCGGGCAGAGCTGCTCGGACACGACGAGCTCTTCTGCATCACAAGGATATGATATAAGGAGTATCGGGACCGGAGCGGCGGGCCGGTCCGGAAACGCGTTGGCCGGGTGGGAGCACCCGCATGATGAAAAACAAGGAGGTCATTTCGATGTTCAAACTGCATGGTATCTATGCCCCCATCGCGACGCCGTTCGCGGGTGGGGAGATCGCCTATGACAAGATGGGGAAGAATCTCGATTTCTGGCTGGGCTCCGACCTGGAGGGGATCGTGGTCATGGGTTCGAACGGGGAGTTTGTACTGCTTTCACCCGCGGAAAAAGAGGAGCTGATGCGGTTCGTCTGCGCCCGGGCGAAGGGAAAGAAACCGGTCATCGCCGGAACGGGCGCGGAGTCGACGGTGGAAACGATCCGTCTCTCCGAAAAGGCCGCTGAGGCAGGGGCCGACGCGGTCCTGGTGGTCACGCCGAACTACTACAAAGGGGAGATGACCGATCCGGTCCTGGCCCGCTTTTACACGGACGTGGCCGACGCGAGCCCGCTGCCGGTCATCCTGTACAACATGCCCCGCAACGCCGGAATCAACATCTCGGCCAAACTCGCCGTCGAACTGGCGAGGCACCCGAACATCATCGGGATCAAGGACAGCGGCGGCAACATCGTGCAGATCGCCGACATGATCCGCAACGCGCCTGCGGGTTTCTCCGTGTTCGCGGGATCGGCAAGCTTCCTCTTCGCGAGCCTCGCCCTCGGCGCGACCGGGGGAACCCTGGCGCTGGCAAACATCTTCCCGAACGAATGCGCGCGCGTGCAGAAGCTCTTCGATGCCGGGAAGATGGCCGAGGCGCGGGAACTGCAGATGAACCTCATCGACAGCAACAATGCGGTGACAGGCCGCTGGGGTATACCGGGGCTGAAGGCGGCCATGGAGATGATCGGCCTCTACGGCGGCGATCCCCGGCCGCCTCTGGTCCCCCTGAACGAGGCGGCCCGGGAAGAGCTCCGGAAGGTGCTGACCAAGACGGGGTTTTTCCCGAAGAAGTAAGCGTCTGCGCCGGTGCAGTTCGACGGGCGTCAACCGGGAGATTCGGCGGCCGGGACTCCCTTCTGCGGGAGTCCGGCCTCCGACGGTCCACATTTAAACGAGGAGGAATCTATGAAGAGTTTCAATCGTGCAGGGAAGGCGGCGGGATGGCTTCTTGCGGTCCTGTTTGTCCTTGGAATGGTCTTTTGCGCAACGGCCGCCATGGCTGCGGAGAAGTATCCGTCCAAGGCGGTCACTGTGATTCACGGCTTCAAGGCAGGCGGCGGAAGCGACCAGTTGGCCCAGGTCACGCAGCCTTTCCTGGAGAAGGTTCTGAAACAGAGGTTCGTCAATGTCTACAAGCCCGGCGCGGACGGCGCCATTGTCTGGAAAGAGGTGGGCAAGGACACCAAGCCCGACGGCTATACCCTGACCACCTGCCTGACCCCCAAGACGCAGCTCAACTCGATGGTCAATGCCAACTCCGGCTACACGATGGCCGACTTCGAGCCGATCGCGAACATGATCTTCGACCCGGGCATCCTGGTCGTCTCCATGGACAGCAAGTTCAAGACGCTGCAGGATCTGCTCGACGCGGCCAAGAAGGCGCCGGGACAGATCAAACTCTCCCACTCCGGAAACGGCGGGGACGACTGGTACAACGGCCTGCTGATCGCGAAGCTGACCGGGACGAGCTACAACATGGTCCCCTTTGACGGAGACGCCCCGGCCTGGCAGGCGGCCGCAGGCGGCCACGTCGACGTCTGCACGACCAACGTGGGGGTCGTGACCGGGGTCGTCCAGGGCAAGAAGCTCAGGGCGCTGGCGGTCTATACCGAAAAGCGGCTCGCCTCGCTGCCCGATGTCCCGACCCTGAAGGAACTGGGGGTCAACCTGGTTGAGGGCTCCTACCGCGGATATCTCGCCCCGAAGGGAACCCCGAAGGAGATCATCACCATCCTGGCCGACGGCCTCGAGAAGGTTTCGCAGGATCCGCAGCACAAGGCGGCCTGTGCGGCCCTGAACATGGTCCCCTATTTCCTGCGCGGGGAGCCCTACAAGAGCTTCCTGGACAAGGAAGAGGATATGCTCCGCAAGATCGCCAAGGAGATGAAACTGATCCCGTAGTGCAATGGAGAGAAGGCGCGTGGTCTGACGCCGTCTCGCCTGGCTTCGGGTCCAAACGAACCATTCATCCGCAGGGAAGGGGGCTTTCCGGGTAACGGGAAACCCCCTTCCCATGACGGAGACCACAGCTAAAGGGTCACCCATGAAGGAGCGTATCGTTTCCATCGGAATCCTGGTTTTCGCCTTGGTCTACTTCGCGGGATCGATCTCTCTCAAAGTCGGGACGCTTGCCCAGCCCGGAGCCGGCCAGTTTCCCGCAGCCATCGCCTTCTGTCTCCTGGCCGTCGCCGCCTACCAGGTCTGGCGGGCTTTCCGGAAGACGGAAACCGGGGAAGAGGGGAGGAGCTGGACACAGATCGCACCGGTTGGAATTGCGGCGGTCCTGATCGTCTACCCGGTTCTCCTCAAAACGTGCAGTTTTCTCGTCTCCACCTTCATTGTCCTGTTCGCACTTTTCCGGCTGCTGCGTTTCAAAACCACGGGGATCTCTTTGATCACCGCCCTGTTCACGACCATCCTCGCCTTCGTGGTCTTCGCCGGGTTCCTGGGTGTGGTCGTGCCGGGGGGCTTCATGGAAGAGTTCATTCTGAGAATCATGGAGAGAGGATAATGGAAGTCCTGCAGCAACTCATGATGGGGTTCCAGGTCGCGGTGACCCCCTACAACCTGATGTGGGCGTTCATCGGCGCTCTGGTCGGAACGATCGTCGGGGTCCTTCCCGGCATCGGCCCCCTGGGATCGATGGCGATCCTGCTCTCCTTCACGCTGAATATGGAAGCGACAACCGCGATGATCTTCTTCGCCGGGATCTACTACGGCTCGATGTACGGCGGCTCGACCACTTCCATCCTGCTGAACATTCCGGGAGAGGCGGCCTCCGTGGTCACCTGCATCGACGGCTATCAGATGGCCCGCAAGGGCCGCGGCGGGGCGGCCCTGACGATCTCGGCCGCGGGCTCCTTCGTGGCGGGGACCCTCTCGATCGTTGGCCTGATGTTTGCGGCGGCCGTCCTGGCCGACGCGGCGCTCAAGTTCGGGCCGCCGGAATTCTTTGCCATCGGGGCGGTGGGTCTGCTCTTTCTGGTCCGGCTGAGCAGCGGATCGCTCGTCAAGAACGTGATCATGCTCCTGATCGGTCTTGCGCTTTCCACGGTCGGGACCGACCGCCTGCACGGCACGGCCCGGTTCACCTTCGGCATCAGCGAACTGGGGCAGGGGGTGGAGTTCCTTCCCGTCGCGATGGGGCTCTTCGGGATCGCGGAGGTGATGCTGACGGCCGTGGAAAAGGAGGATGTGGGCGAGATGATCCGGGTCAGGATGCGCGACCTTCTGCCCACGCTTGCGGAGTGGAAACGCTCCATCGCCCCGATTTTCCGGGGGTCGGTTCTCGGCTTTTTCATCGGCCTGCTGCCGGGGCCGTCGCCGGTCATCTCGACCTTCGTCTCCTACATGGCCGAGAAGAAGGCCTCCAGGCACCCGGAAGAGTTCGGTGAGGGGGCGATCGAAGGGGTGGCCGGTCCGGAGGCGGCCAACAACGCAGCTGTCGGCGGCGCCTACGTGCCGCTTCTGGCCCTGGGAGTCCCTTTCACGCCCGCCATGGCGGTGGTCGTGGGGGCGCTCATGCTCCACGGCATCACCCCCGGGCCGATGCTGATGACGGAAAAACCCCAGCTCTTCTGGGGGGTGATCGCCAGCATGTACCTGGGGAACGTGATGCTTCTGGTGCTCAATCTCCCCCTGGTCCAGGTATTCGGGCAGATCACCAAGGTTCCTAAACCCATCCTTCTTCCCCTCATCACACTCATGTGCCTGGTCGGGGTCTACAGCGTCAATTCGAGTTTCGTCGACCTCTACGTGCTTGCCCTCTTCGGCATTCTCGGCTTCGTCCTTCGCGACCTGGGCTATTCGCCCGCACCCTTGGTTCTGGCCCTCGTGATCGGACCGATGATGGAGACGGCCATGCGGGAATCGCTCATGATCAACCAGGGCGCGATCGCTCCGATGATCTTCCGGCCGATTGCAGGGACGATCTATCTTGTCTCAGCCCTGGCCCTGATCGTTCCGCCCCTCTACCGGATGATCCGACGGAAAGGGAAGTGATCGAAGCCGGTTGCGCAAACTACCGGACAAAACGGTTTTGACCTCAAGACTGCACCTCCGGACCAAAAAAAAGAAAGGGCCGTGAGACTCCAATCCGGTGAGAATGGATTGGTTTCACGGCCCCGTTCGGTCAGGTTTTTGCCTTCGCTCCTGTTTCGGTCTGGGTTACTTTGCCACCGCGGACGCGATCAACTTTCCGTCCTTGAAGAGGAACAGTGCCCTGGCTTCGCTCAGCGCCGTGTTCCCCCATTTGTAGTACCGTTCCTCCGTCCCGTTGGCCAGCTTCTTCACGGTCACCGGACGGCCCCAAGTCTCCTCCACTTCGGCGACGGTCTTGATACCCGGATTTGCTACGGCCGCATTCAGGGGCAAACGGACACCCTGGGGCTCTGCCTGCTTCTCGGGAATGGCGATGACACTGGCCATGGTGGCGCCGAGGACCTTACCGTCCTTCACCAGGTAGCAGTGATATCCCCAGTTCTGAGTGTTCTGGTACTTGTAATACCTCTCCTGGGAGCCATCCTCGAGCGTCCGTACGGCAACGACCTTGCCCCAGATGGCGTCCAATTCCTGTGCTGTGGTCGGATGGTTCTGATAGAAGCTGGTGCTGGCCGTGTCGAAGGAGAGTCCCATTTTTGCCGCCTTCTTGGTCTCCGGGATCGTCACTGCCAGGCCTTCTTCGACCACCTTGCCGTCCTGGTACACGAAATAGGGGGTGCTCATTGCCCCGGTATTCTGGTACTTGTAGAACCTCTTCTCCGCGCCGTTGTCCAGTTTCTGAATGCTAATCGGCTTTCCCCAGATCGCCTCGTTTTCCTGCAGGGTTGCACCGGCGGCAAAGGCCGTCCATGCACCAACGGTCAGCAGCATCAGGGATGCACAGGTCAGGACCACCGTTGCCTTCTTGGTCAAACTCTTCGTCGTTTTCATTTTTTCCTCCATTTCGATTGTTTTTGTTCTCCCCATCCCAGGGAGTCGCCTCATTTGCCTTTCATTTAGAGCAATCCTCATGCCAGTCCAAACAGTTCTTATAAACATAATAATTAGAATATGATAGAACGCTATATGCTCGTGGCGGCGGGAAAGGGTCTTTCTAAATTGAGTGGTTTCATTTCAATATGAAAAGGGATTGCCCTGTCAGGGCAAACGCATCCGGTGGCGCAGGAAGCAAGAGGCCAGCAGATAGTAGAAGGCGCAAAGCCCCCAGAGAACGAGCCATTCCTCTTTGACATCATGGAGCGTTGCGCCCATTTCGTTGATCTGGAGAAATCCCTCGATCCCCGCAGTGCTCGGAATGAGGAAGGAGAGCCAGCGAAGCCAGGATGGTATGGCCTCGACAGGCCATGAGAAACCGGCCAGGAAAACTGCGGGCAGGGAGGTGATCAGCAGGACCTGTATGGCGGTCTCGCGGCGGGAGAAGAGGCCTTCCAGGGTGAGGCCGAGAAGGATGATCGACAGCAGAAAAGGCAGGAGAAACAGCATGACCGTAAGAGGCGCGCCACGTTGGGGAAATCCGTAGATCCCGAAAACGACGAAGAAATAGTAGACGGCATTGACCATATAGAGACTCAGATACGCAGAGGCCTTCCCGGTGATGATCGCTAAAGGACCGCAGGTCACCCGGTCCGTCCCTGGTTTGGCATTCTCGCGGGCCGTGCCTCCGACCATCCCGATTCCGATCAAGAGCGTCTGCTGCAGGATCAGGACAAGGATGGCAGGGACAACATAACTGGCATACCCCTCGGAAGGGTTGAACAGGGGCATCGTGATCAGGGAGAGGGGGCGCTGCGCCGCTCTGGCCTGGTGTTCTGTTTTGCCCCCCGCCTGAAAGCGGCGAATTTTCACGCCTGCCGACAATGTACGGGCCGCCGTAACCATCCCCGTCATCACCTGGCGGTAAACGAGGAAATAGCCGGCATCGGCATAGAGGCCGACCGTGGCCTGCCCTCCGCGGGCAATCTCCCGTGCAAAACCCTCGGGGATGACGATCAGACCGCCGATTTGTCCCTCCCTCACCCGGGATTCCGCCTCGGGCACGCTTCCGACATACCCTGTCACACGCAGAAAAGGGTGCGCGTCACACATCCGGACGAGTTTCCGACTGAGGGGACTTCCGTCCTGATCGACCACGACCACCGGAACATCCCTGAGCACCTGGGGCAGATAGGGAAGGGGGTAAAAGAAGGAGTAGACGACGATGGCGCCCACGAAAACGAGCAGGACACCCGCATCCGAAAATATGGCACGCAGTTCATTCCGGAAGACTTGATAGAATGGATTCACAGCCGCCCCCAATATCGGCTCTGCCGCATCACCCGTTCCATCCGGTGCAGGGAAATCAAAGGCAGGATGACCACGAAGGCGAGCAGGATCAGACATTCGGGAAGGGCATTCCGGGCGGGCGTTCCTCGGATGGCCTGTCCGACCAGCAACTGCAAGTAATAGGTCAGCGGGAGGATTCCCCCCCAGACACGGCCGAGAAAAGGCATGGCCATCAGCGGGAATGTCACGCCGGTGAAGGCGAAGGCCGGGGCAGAGTAGAACGCAGCCGCACTGGTCGCAAGCCGCAGATTCGCGAACCAGGAGGCCAGAAAAAGGCCCATCGCCTGATAGGCCATGACGAACAATACCGTCCCCGCGGCGATCATCCCGAGACTGCCCCGGACCGGAATGGCGAGCCATTGAAACAGGAGGATGATCATGAACATCCCGAGAAAGAGATAATGAATCGTCTGCGGCAGGAGCTTGCCCAGGACGGCACGCCAAGTGGACCCGGCAGTGGCAAGCCATTCCGATGCGGTTTTCTCCTTCAGTTCACTGCCGACAGCCTGTACGGCCGTGATCAGGATAAAGATCTGGAGCATGGTCGGCAGGAGCATGGTCAGCAGATAATAGACGTAGTTGAGCTGTGGGTTGAACAGGGCATGCTGGTCGACGCGAATCGGTTCCGCATGAACGCGCGCTGCGGCATCCGTGTCCCCCCGTCCTTGCCTGCGGCGGATGTCGATGCCTTGGGAGAGCGTCGCCACCAGCTGCCCGAGGTCCCGGGTGACCATGCTGCCCGGAAGGATGAACTGGGCGTTGTAAAGGCAGGCGATCTCGGCGGTCATGCCCCGGCCGACCTCTCGCTCCGTACCCGTGGGAATCCGGATGAGGGCGTAGGCCTTGCGCGTCATGATGAGGTTTCGTCCCTGGGCAAAATCGTCCACCGCCGCCACCCTCATGGAAGGGGTCGCGTCGATCCTCCGGATGATCTCCCTGGAAAGGGCGGAATGGTCCTCGTCACAGACAACGACCGGCAGGTTTCGCGGGACCTGTTGCTGAAAGATGGCCCAGAGAAGCGCAAAGGAGAGCACGGGGAGCACGAGCATGAAAAGCGGATAGAAACGTTGGGAGCGCATCCGTCGGCACTCCCGGGCGAAAACCGCCATCACGCCTTGATTCCGATCCATCTCACCCCCTTCGTCCGGCGCAGGATCAGCGGTCCCACTTCAGAAGGACGCTCATCCCGGGGCGCAGGCCGGGTATCGCCTCCACCGGGCGAGCCTTGACTTCGAAGGTTTTGACGTCGAAATCACCCGAGGCGGACGTGGCGCGCCACGTGGCAAAGTCCCCGAGAGGGGCGATGAAGGTCACCCGTAAAACGACGGGACGGTTGCCGAGTGCGGGCACCGTAACCGTCAGACGATCCCCCATCCGGACCGCTGCCAGCCGGTCCTCCCGGATGTTGAAGGTGGCCCAGATGTCCTTGAGATTGACAAGCCGAATGATCGGATAGCCGGGCGCAATCATCTCCCCCCTCCGCGCAATCACCTCCCTGACTTCGCCGTCTAGGGTCGCCCTGATCTGGGTCTCTTCCAGAAAGGCTCCCACCTCAGAGACCATCCCGGATGCCTGCCGGACAAGGGCGTCGGCGGCAGCCCGGTCTTCCCTCCGGGCGCCCGCCTTCGCCAGGTCATAGGCCGCCTGGGCCGCCTCTGCCTGCGCCACGGCGGCCCGCCACTGGGATTCGGTTTCATCCCGCCTCTGTGCCGGGACGACACCCTCGGCAAAGAGCCGGTCGATCCGCCGGAAAGTCTTCTCCGCAAGCGAAGCACCGTCCTGGGCTCTTTGCCAGAGATGGTAGGCCTGCCGGATCTCCTCTTCCCGGGCGCCGCCGTCGGCCTTCTCCTTGCGGGCGTCGGCGGCCTCCCGGGCGGCCTCCGCCTGTCGGAGCTTCGCCTGGACTTCGGGACTCTCCAGAACCGCCAGAACCTGCCCCCGCCTCACCTTTTGTCCTTCTTCCGCGGCAAGCGAGGCCACCCTGCCCGCTATCTTTGCGGAGACGTCGGATTCGGCTGCCTCGATCTCGCCCTGGAGGTATTGGGGCGCGGGTCTGTAAAGGAACCACACCGCAGCGGCAAGAACCGCCAGCGCCGCAAGAGCGAAGAGCGCCATCCAGAGACTTCGCTTTTTGGGACCCATCATGGAACCTCCTCGGCCGCGATCGTTCGGTAGGCCTCGAACCGGGCGGACTGGCCGCAGGCCTCCAGATATTCGGCCAGCGATACGTCGAACGAAAAGGCGGAACGCAGCCTCTCTACCCGGATGCCGGAGAGTGAACGCTCCGCGGCAACCACGTCCAACGAGGTTGCGAGCCCCTCCCGGAAGGCAAGCCGACGCGTTCGCAGGTTTTCCTCCCCTAGGCCCAGGGAGGCCTGGAGCGAAACAAACCGCTCGTGCGCCTTCAGGAGTTCCCTGAACCGCTTTTCCGCCAGCAGGACGATCTCTTTTTTTATCCTCTGTTCGATCAGGGCCACTTCTCGTTGCGTTCCCTGCGCGGCGAGGATGCGATGTCTCCGCATTCCGCCGTCGAAGAGAGTCACGCTGGCGCCGACGCCCACCGCCCACGCCGGGTCCAAAAGGGTCAGGTCGGACCGGCTCAGCTCACGCATCCCGAAAAGATAGACCTCGGGGAACCACCTTGCTCGCTCCGCCTTCCAGCCCTCATCCGCCTGTGCCCGTTTCGCCGACGCCTCTCTCAACATGGGATGGCCCCCGGCGATCCCCTCCCGCAGGGAGTCCAGCGGACCCAGGTCATGGACCATGAAAAGGGGCGAAACCGGCTCATAGGATTCGATGCCCCCGACAATATCAGCCAGGGCGATCCGGGCGATCTCCACGTCCTTCCGCGCACCCTGGACTTCCCGGTCCGCCTCGGTGTAGGCGACCTCGGCATGGAGCCGCTCCGCCCGGGCGATCACGCCTGCTTCTTCCAGCAGTCGGGCCTGGCGCAGATGTTCCGTGAGTTCCCGCAGAGTCTCCTGACGGACGTCCAGAACGCGCAGGGCTACCCGCAGGCCGAAATAGCGGCGAACCAGTTCACTGGTCAGCCGCTGCACCGACCGGTCCTTTTGTGCCGCGGCCTCTTCAACGCCGGCCCTGGCCGAACGGTTCGCTGCCGTGATGCGACCTCCCGTGAAGATGGGCCAGGTCATCTCGACCTCCGACCGCCAGAAGGAGCGATCCTGAACGTCCAGGGAAAAGTCCGGCAGGACGGAGGCCGGCACGGTCGGATGAAGTTTCAGCATCGCCTGGCGGATCGGATTCAAATCGATGGTGATCTCGTCGTCCATACGGGTGAATCGCGTCCTGGCGTCGATCCTCGGCCAGTAGAGTCCACGCGCGGCGTCCAGGGCCTCCCGGCGGCTCTCCTCCCTCCGGGCGGCGGCCAGCAACTCTTCGTGGCCCTCCTGCATCATCTCCAGACCCTCGGGAAAACTGAGATCCACCGCGAACGCGGATGCTGGAGCCGACAATACGAGAAGCGAAGCCAGAATCAGCCAATATCCGGTATGGATTGGCGCGCGTCGCATCCCTTCTCCCTTCACGTTCCTCATCCTCCCTATCTGAAGCTCTGGACGATCACCCATCTTCTTGATCCCGCGTAGAGAAAAGCAACTGTCGTGCCACTGACGAAACATAAATAAAAATATTGGCTTATAAAAAGTTGACCACCGACGTTCCTGTTGTCGTGTTTCATATTGAAAAGGTTCCCGTCAATATGGTATTGGAGTCTCCTCGGAAGGAGGTTCACGATGCTTGCCAGCGATTTGCAGCGTTTGGAATTGATCGGAATCGATGAAAAAACCGGTTTTCCCCTTTTCGGCGCCAGCCGTTTCGTCGTATTCGGCATGGCGGCCCTGGCCCGTATGCAGAACGACCTGATCCGCAGCCTCGGCTGGGATAAGGCCTCCATCATTCACACCCGCTATGGATACGAACTCGGCATGGGCGTAGCCATCCGGGTCACCGAACTGTATCACTTCGACACGCCGGAGGAGTTGCTCAAGGCAGGCTGCGTTCTCCAGACGATGATGGGGCTTGCCACGGCAAGTTTCACAGAAATCCGGATCGATCTGGAGAAGAAGAGCCTCAGCTTTTCGGGAAGTTGGATGGATTCATTCGAATCCACCCTCTGGTCATCCCAGTTCGAAAGAAGTGTGCATCCGGTCTGTTGCATCGTGAAGGGGATGCTCAGCGGGTATGCGAGTGCCGTCATGGGGGTCGAAGTCCTGGTCCGGGAAATCGGCTGCCAGGCCGAGGGGAAGGAGTGCTGTACCTTCGAGGGAAAGACGCTTGCGGAGTGGGGCCTCGATCCGGAGGAGACGCGGAGAATCCTGTCGGTCGATCCCATCGACGAGGAACTTGCCCGGCTGCAACGGGAACTCGGCCAGGCCCGGGAAGACCTCGCCCGCCAGAACACGGAGATCAAGATGCTCAAGACGCTGACCTACCGGACAGAACCCGACCGGGGAATCGTCTGCCGGAGCGAGGCCATGAACCGGCTCCTGATCACCGCTGAGAAAGTCGCGGCCACCCGCTCGACGGTTCTGATTCAAGGAGAAAGCGGCACTGGCAAGGAGGTGCTGGCCCGTTTTATCCACCGCTGCTCCGGGGGGATGCACAAGCCCTTTTTGGCGGTCAACTGCGCCGCCTTGCCCCCGAACCTTCTGGAATCGGAGCTCTTCGGCCACGTGAAGGGGGCCTTCACCGGGGCGAATTCGGACAAGCGGGGCCTTTTCGTCGAGGCCGGGGAGGGGACGCTCTTCCTCGACGAGGTCGGCGAAATTCCGCTGGAAATGCAGGCGAAAATCCTCCGGGCGCTTCAGGAGAAGGAGGTCCGGCAGGTGGGGGGGCTCAAGGAGATTCCCGTTCAGGCGCGCATCATCGCGGCTACGAACCGCGACCTCCGGGAAATGGTGGCAAGCGGCCGCTTCCGCGAAGATCTCTATTACCGCCTTGCCGTCTTTCCCCTCTTGGTTCCCCCTTTACGGGAGCGGCGCGAGGACATCCTGCTGCTGGCGCGCAATTTCCTTGCGCGCATCAAGGCGGACCATCCCGGCTTCGCCCCCAAGGCCGTCCGGCAGATGGAGGCCTATGCGTGGCCGGGCAATGTCCGTGAACTGGAAAACTGGGTTGAGTATGCGGTGGTCATGTCCGGCGGCGACCGGATCCTGCCCGACCATTTTCCTCAGGCGGCAACGACCTCTCCGCGAGACCCTCTGGCCGCCCTCGCCGCGGACCTGCCTGCCCTGGACGAACTGGAGAGGCGATACACCAGGCATGTTCTTGAACACACCGCCGGCAACCGGACGGAGGCCGCTCGACTCCTCGGCATCGGCATCAGCACGCTCTGGCGTCACCTCAAGGAGAAACCCGCGACCTGATCAGAACCGGTATTTCAGGCTTGCCGCAACGATGTGGATATCCGTCGAGTATTCGCCGTTTGCCGGTGTGGGAGCGCCGACGGCATTGTTCTTGGTCCTGTCTGCCTGCAGCTGATAGGCGTATGCCAGGTCCATCGTGAATTCGCCGAAATTCAAACCGGTCCCGACACAGAAGAGGTGGGTATTGGAGTCGGGGATGGTCGGATCGAAGGTTGAGTCGGGCACCGGGTTTTGCCCGTACAGGTAGCCCGCCCGTAAAACGACGCTGTCGTTCAGTCGATACTGTGCGCCGAAATTGAACGCATAGGTGTCACTCCAGTTTCGAACCTGCAGAGATTGCAGGCCGTTGGCAAAAACCACCTTCAACTGCTTGAAGGAGGACCAGTCTTCCCACCTCATCCCTGCTTCCAGAGTCAAAGGATTGAATCCTTTGTAGGAGATCCCGGCAAAGAGTTGCTGGGGAAGGGTCAGATCCGTTTTCCCTTCGGAATTGACCAGGAGACCCGGGATCTGCCTGTCGAAAGTCCCCTGGCCCGTAATGTCCACCTTGATTTCACTGCGATAGGATGCACCGAAAGCGATGTTTTTGGTGATGTCGTAGAGGAGGCCAAGATTGTAGCCGTATCCCGTTCCGTCTCCCTTGAACTTCTGTCCGATGTCGACTCCCAGGTTGAGCTTGCCCTCGAATGTGGTGTCCAGAAGGAGGATATCGATCCCGGCGGCGAGCGAAATCTTCGGGGTGAGTCGAAACGAAACGGCGGGATTGATGTCAAAGGTCGTCATCTCGGAGTTGGTTGCGATGTACCTGCCCTCCCAGGTGTCGCCCCAGTCGCTTCCCAGTCCGAAAGGGCTGAAGACACCGACTCCGGCGCTGATCCTGTTATTGAACTTGTGGGTGGCGTAAAAGGTGCTGGGATAGAATACCCGATCTTTTCCTTCGACAGATTGTCCCGTTGAACTGCTTTTGAACTCACGCGAAGGAAACAGCAACGTGGTTCCGATTTCCACCTGCGTGCCGTCCAGGTTGTTCATCAGCGCGGGATTGAAAAAGATGGCTGATGGGCTCTCCGTGTGCGAGACCACTGCGGCTCCCTGTCCCAGCGAGGACGCACTCTGGGTGAAAATACCGAAGCCCGAAGCATGGATCTCCTGTACGCTCGCCGGGATGACCAGGGCAAAGAAGAGAACCCACGCTGTCCTGCGGAATATCGCCGTCAACCTCGCTGAAATCTGCATTGTTCGTATCCCTCGAAAATTTGCACGCCTGCGTGTGAAAAGAGGATCCGTCAGACCGCCGATGCAGGGTATCGCGGATCTCGCTGGACGGTTCTTCATCCGCCGGCCGGACCGCTCTCTGTTGACCGTCACCCAAGGCAAGGCCCGTGCCAGGCTGTTCAATTCAGGATAAGTTAAACAAAATTCAACCAATAGCGACATGGAACAGGTTCGAGGATTTCCGACGATTCCTTCAGAATGAAGGGATGCATTTCATAATGAAAAATGATCTTCCCAAGAGCGAGGCCCATCCCTCCTGAAAAGCTGCAAGTTTTTGTTGACAGCCAGCGATCTCCATGTTAGAGGCATCGGCAAAGGATTACCGATGCCGATGAAAACCATTTTCAACATGGAGGAGATTGAGAAGAAGATCCTTCTGATTCTCCGGATTCTCCACGAATCGTCCGAGCCGATGGGCGCCCGCATCATTTCGAGGCATATGCACGAGCATGGCGTGGCCTTGAGCGAGCGCGGGGTCCGGTACCACCTCAAAATGATGGACGACCGCGGCCTCACCCGTCTCGTTGGCCGGCATGACGGACGGGTGGTTACCCCGCAGGGGATCGACGAGATCGCCCACGCGCGGGTCCACGACAAGATAGGCTTTTCCATCTCCCGCATCGAAATCCTGGCATACCGTACCACACTGGACCTGGACAGGCGGCAGGGGCTCACCCCGGTGAACGTCTCCTTCTTCCCCAAGAAGGTCTTCCCAAAAGCGCTCGCCCTGATGAAACCCGCTTTCACGGCCGGTATTTCTGTGAGCGAACTGGTCGCCTGCGCCGAAGAGGGAAAGAGCCTGGGCGAGGTGACGGTCCCAGCGGGGTGCATCGGCTTCGCCACGGTTTGCAGCATTGTCGTGAATGGCATCCTGCTCAAGAGCGGCATCCCGATGGATTCGAAATTCGGTGGCATCCTGCAGGTGCATGAAGGGAAACCGCTTCGTTTCATCGAACTGATCCAGTATTCGGGATCCTCCCTCGACCCGTCGGAAGTGTTCATCAGGGGGCGGATGACCTCCGTCGGTCAGGCGGCGGAAAAGGGCGAAGGAAAAATCCTGGCCAATTTCAGGGAAATTCCCGTTCCGACCCTGAAACTGGTCAATGAACTGATCGCGAAACTTCGCAATGCGGGGATCGGCGGCGTTCTCTCCATCGGGGAGATCGGCGAACCGATCTGTCAGATTCCGGTCGACACGAACCGGGTGGGCATGATCCTTTACGGCGGCCTGAATCCGGTTGCCTGCGCGCAGGAGATGGGGATCGACGTGGAGAACCGCGCCATGTCGACCGTCATGGATTATCAGGAATTGCAGAGTTTCTGGGAAATCTGCAAGAAAAAATAGGGCAGTGACTTCAGCCAAAGAGAAGGGAGAAAAATTTATGGCCAAGGTGAATCCGTTTGAGGTAGCGCAAAGGCAGCTCGATCAATGTGCCAAGATCCTCAACCTGGATCCCGGTATGCAGGCAATGCTCCGGGTCCCCACGCGGGAGCTCCACGTTTCGATTCCGGTGCGCATGGATGACGGCACGCTTAAGGTGTTTCAGGGCTTCCGAGTGCAGTACAACGATGCCAAGGGGCCCTGCAAAGGGGGAATCCGCTTCCATCCCGACGAGACGATCGACACGGTCCGCGCCCTGGCCGCGTGGATGACCTGGAAATGTTCGCTCCTGGACCTGCCCCTCGGCGGCGGCAAGGGCGGGGTGATCTGCAACCCCAAGGAGCTTTCCGCAGGCGAGCAGGAGAGGCTGTGCCGGGGCTATATCGACCAGGTCGGGCGGATCATCGGCCCGGAGAAGGACGTGCCTGCGCCGGATGTCTACACCACCCCGCAGATGATGGCCTGGATGATGGACGAATTCTCCAAGATCTCAGGCAAGAATCAGTTCGGCACCATCACGGGCAAACCTCTGGCCGTCGGCGGCTCCGCGGGACGCGGCGATGCGACGGCGCGCGGCGGGCTCTTCACCGTTCGCGAAGCCGCGAAGGTGCTCGGAATAGACCTTTCCAAGGCGACCATCGCCGTTCAGGGCTACGGAAATGCCGGCTACTATGCGGCCTGCCTCGCCCAGTCGATGTTCGGCTCCAAGTTGATCGCCGTCGGCGATTCCAAGGGATGCGTCATGTGCGAGAGCGGGATCAATGCGGAGGCGATCGGCAGGCACAAGGCCAAAACCTCCACGGTCTGCAACTTTACGGGCACCAAACCGATCGGCGATAAGGAGATTCTCGAACTCGACGTCGACATCCTCTTCCCGTCCGCTCTGGAGAGCGTGATCACGAAGGAGAACGCGCCGAAAATCCGGGCGAAGATCGTCGCGGAACTTGCCAACGGTCCCACGACGCCCGAGGCGGATGAGATCCTCCACAAGAACGGTGTCCACGTGATCCCCGACTTTCTTTGCAACGCGGGCGGGGTGACCGTTTCCTACTTCGAGATGGTTCAGAACTTCTACATGTACTACTGGACCGCGGAAGAGGTTTACCGGCGTCTCGACCTGAAGATGACCACGGCCTACCATGCGGTGCTGAACACCTCGAAGAAATACAACATCAACATGCGGCAGGCCGCCTACGTCGTCGCGGTGGAGCGCGTCGTCGAAGCGATGAAACTCCGCGGCTGGGCCTAAGCCAAAGCAGCGGATC
>JAJFTY010000153.1 GCA_021372695.1 Deltaproteobacteria bacterium | reverse complement strand
GAGCATCGGGCCGGGGTGCGCGGCTTTCACATCGGCGAGCAGCTTCTGGCCGAAACCCGGGATCTGAACGTGGAAGTTCTTCTCGATTCCCCTGTCTACGCCCTTTTCCCGGACAGAACCGTGGGCTACATCCGGCAAGGCAGGGAAGAGTGCCTCAAGGCCGATAAGATCATCATCGCGGCGGGCGCTGCGGAAAACCCGCTGGCCTTTCCGGGGAGCACGCTCCCCGGCGTCATGGGCGCGGGCGCCGCACAGACCATGATCAACGTCCACCGGGTCCTGCCCGGCCGGCGGGTCCTGATGATCGGGTCGGGCAATGTGGGGCTCATCGTCGCCTATCAGTTGATGCAGGCGGGCGCCGAGGTGGTCGCGCTCATCGAGGCTGCACCCCAGATCGGCGGATACGGGGTCCACGCCGCCAAGATCCGCCGGGCCGGCGTACCCATCCATCTCTCCCACACGGTCAAGCGGGCCCTGGGCAGAGAGCAGGTGGAATCGGTGGAGATCGTGGCGCTCGATTCCCGCTGGCAGCCCGTGGCCGGTTCGGAAAAGATGCTCGCCGTGGACACGGTGTGCGTCGCCGTGGGTTTGACCCCTCTGACGGAGCTCGCCTGGCTCATGGGCTGCGAGTTCGTCTTCGTTCCCAGCCTCGGGGGCCATGTGCCCAAACACGATCTGAACATGGAGACCACCGTTTCGGGTGTCTTCATCGCAGGCGACATTTCGGGCGTGGAGGAGGCGAGCACCGCCATGGAGGAGGGGCGCCTCGCCGGAACGGCCTGCGCCGAAGCCCTGGGGCTCTGGGATCGTGAAAGAGCCCGCGAGCTCAAAACCGTCATCCGGGAACGCATGAACGCCCTGCGAACCGGGCCCTTCGGCGAAGGACGCAGGAAGGCCAAAGAGTGTCTCATCGGTCTATCTCTGGGGGAGCAAGCATGAAAGGCGGCGTGAAGTATACGGGTGTACCCTCGGAGGAGGAGCTCCGGGCGAGCCCGGGCGTGCCGAGCCGGGAACGGCTGGAGCAGGGGCCCGTGGCCTTCATCGAATGCGTCCAGGAGATCCCCTGCAATCCCTGCGAGGAGGCCTGCCCCCGCGGCGCCATCACCGTCGGAAAACCGATCACCAACCTTCCCGTGCTGCACGGCGACAACTGCACCGGCTGCGGGGTGTGCATCGCGCAGTGTCCGGGCCTCGCGATCTTCAAGGTCCATCTCCATTACACGGAGACCACCTCGCTCGTCGAATTCCCCTACGAGTACTGTCCACTGCCCCGCAAGGGGGATCGCGTGCCCTGCGGCGACCGGCAGGGAGACTACGTGGCCGAGGGCCGGGTCGTGAGCGTGAAGAAGGCCAAGGTCAACGACGGCACCGCCGTCATCGGCGTGGAGGTTCCCAAACCTTTTTGCCTTGAAGTCAGGACCATTTGCCGAAAGGAGCAGGACCGCCATGGCTGATCCGGACGAGCCGGTTTACATCTGCCGGTGCGAGGAGGTGACCCGGGAGGAGATCGAGGAGGCCATCCGGGACGGAGCGACAACACTCTCGGGTGTCAAGAAGAGAACCCACGCGGGCATGGGTCTCTGCCAGGGCAGAACCTGCCGGAAACTCATCGCCAATATGCTGGCCTGCGGCCAGGACGCGGCCAATATCTTCCCCGCCACCTTCCGCCCCCCCGTCCGCACCGTCCGGATCGGCGAGATCGCCCAGGGGGATGAAGAATGACCGATAGGGCAGACGTGATCGTGATGGGCGGCGGGGTCATCGGCACCTCCGTGGCCTATCAGTTGGCCAGGAGGGGCAAGAAAGTCATTCTGGCGGAAAAGAGAGACCTTGCCTCGGGGGCATCCGGCTCCTGCGATACCAGCATCTTCCTGCAGTCGAAGAACGCCGGGATCCATCTGCAACTGGCTCTGGCCAGCGCCGCGATCTTCAAGGGGCTGCGGCATGAACTGGACCATGATATCGAATACCACAACAAGGGCGGCATGATCCTCATCGAAACGGCCGAGGAGTTGAAGGTCATGGAGGGCTTCGTGGCCCGCCAGCGAGAGACGGGGTTGAAGGTCGAGATCATCGACCGGAAGGAAGCTTCCAAACTGCAGCGCGGCCTGGCGGAACACCTGGTCGGTTCCACGTACAGTTCCCAGGACGGCGACGTCAACCCCATCGAACTCGCCCTCGGCTTTGCCAAAGCCGCCCGCAGGCTGGGTGCGGAGATTCTCCTGGAGACGGAGGTGACCGGCTGCATCATCGCCGGTGGACGTGTGGAGGGGATCGAGACCTCGCGGGGGCCGATCTACGCCCCGATCGTGGTGAACGCGGCCGGAGCCTGGGCGCCCATTCTCGGGAAGATGGCCGGGCTGGAGCTGCCCATCCGGCCCCGGCGGGGACAGCTGATGATCACCGAGCCTGTGGCGCCTTACATCGCCCGGCAGATTCTTTCCGCCTCCTACATTGTCGCCAAATACAACGCAGACAAGGCGAAGGAATCCAAGAGCAAGGCCGTGCAGCTCGGCGTGGGCCTGTCGCTCAGCCAGACTCAAAAGGGGAACATCTTCATCGGCGGGACCCGGGAATTTGTCGGTTATGATGTTGGCAATACCCATGAGGGGATTCAAACGATCCTGAAGAACGCCGTCCGGTTCGTTCCCGGACTGGGGCCGATCCATATCATCCGCACGATGGGCGGCTTGCGCCCCTACACCCCCGACGGCCTTCCCCTGATCGGCTACGTCAACCATCCCGAGGGCTATTTCATGGCGGCCGGCCACGAGGGGGACGGCATCGCGCTTGGCCCCATCACGGGAAAGATCGTGACCGACCTGATCGTCGATGGCCGGACTTTCATGGACATCTCGGCGCTGGACCCCAACCGGTTTGCCTTGGGAGGAACTTGCTGATCGGGTCGTTCCGATTCCGGCCGTCGCAACCCCAGGCATCCCCAAATCGTCCTCCACACTTCAATTTCCCGGAAATAGTTCTTGACAGGAGTCGATTTCTGGTTATAATCACCACCGAAATGATGGATTTAGTAGGGATGATGAGGGCTGTTGGGCAAAGCCTTCGATCCGGAGGGGCAATGAGACAGGACATCGATCTGAGAAACCTGCTGATGTGCATGTGCAATAACACCGGACGGGGAGGTCTGTTCATGTGAAGCCGGCCGCTTTCATGGACGGGGCTAACCCGCTGACCGGTTGAGGTCCAGCGGGTTTTTTATTGCATATCGGAAGAATCGCTCTTAGAGTATACGAACAAGGGAGATGGCATCATGAGTGAAAGGAAAATCGATACGTTGGCGGTGCATGCCGGTCAGGAAAACCCCGATCCGGCGACGGGTGCGAGGGCCGTGCCCATCTATCAGACCTCATCCTACGTTTTCAGGGATACGGACCATGCGGCGAATCTATTTGCGCTGAAGGAGTTCGGAAACATCTACACCCGGATCATGAATCCGACGACCGATGTCTTCGAGAAGCGCGTTGCGGCGCTGGAAGGGGGAACGGGGGCGCTGGCCGTTGCGTCCGGGATGGCGGCGATCACGCTCGGGCTTCTGACGATCACGCGCCTGGGCGATGAGATCGTCTCCGCCAACAACCTCTACGGAGGGACCTACCAGCTCTTCCACCATACGTTCCCCAAGCTGGGGCGAAAGGTCAGGTTCGTCGATTCGTCGAAACCGGAGGAGTTTGCGGCAGCGATCACGGAGAAGACCCGCGCTGTTTACGCCGAGACGATCGGGAACCCGAAGGTCGACGTCCCCGATTTCGCGGCGATTGCGAAGATCGCCCGCGAGGCCGGGGTACCGTTTGTGGTCGACAACACGATCGGCGTGGGGCTGACCCGGCCGCTCGATTTCGGGGCCGACATCCTGACGACCTCCGCAACGAAGTTCATCGGCGGCCACGGGACCACGATCGGCGGCGTCATCGTCGACGGCGGCAAGTTCGACTGGGGGAACGGAAAGTTTCCGGAATTCGCCGAACCCGATCCGGGATACCACGGTCTTCGGTTCTGGCAGAGCTTCGGCAACGTTCCGGGAGCAGGGAACATCGCCTTCGCCCTTCGGGCGCGGGTCCTCTGGCTTCGGGATCTGGGGGCCTGCCTCAGCCCCTTCAACGCCTTCCAGCTTCTCCAGGGGCTGGAGACGCTGGGCCTGCGGCAGAGGAAGCACTCCGAAAACGCCCTCGCGGTGGCGCGGTTTCTCAAGGATCATCCGCTGGTCAGCTGGGTCAACTACCCGGGCCTCCCGGACCATCCCAGCCATGCGCTCGCGATGAAATACCTGAAGGGCCATTACGGCGCGCTTCTGGGTTTCGGAATCAAGGGGGGGCTTGCGGCGGGGAAGCGGTTCATCGAATCGGTGCGGCTCCTGTCGCACCTGGCCAACATCGGGGATGCGAAGAGCCTTGTGATCCACCCGGCCTCGACGACACACCAGCAGTTGACCCCGGCGGAGCAGGAGGCAACCGGAGTGACGGCAGATTTTCTCCGCCTCTCCGTGGGAATCGAAGATGCGGAAGACATTCAGGAGGATATCGATCAGGCCCTGAAAAAGGCGGCAAGATAGCCGCCTTTACCGGGGGCGAAAGGATGGATGAAATGAAGATCTACGCAGATATTACCAAGACCGTTGGGAACACCCCGCTCGTCCGCCTGAGGCGGATGACCGGTCAGAGCCGGGCCGAGGTGGTCGTGAAGGTTGAGTCCTTCAACCCCCTCTCCAGCGTGAAGGACCGGATCGGTGTGGCCATGATCGACGACGCGGAGAAAAAAGGATTGCTGAAAGCAGGATCGGTGATCGTCGAGCCGACGAGCGGCAATACCGGGATCGCCCTCGCCTTCGTGGCCGCGGCGCGGGGTTACCGGCTGATCCTGACCATGCCCGATACGATGAGCATGGAGAGGCGCCAGCTCCTGACGATTTTCGGCGCCGAACTGGTCCTGACACCCGGCGCCGAGGGGATGAAGGGGGCGATCCGCAAGGCGGAAGAGCTGGTCGCGGCGACCCCCGGGGCGATGATGCCGCAGCAGTTCAACAATCCCGCCAATCCGGCGATCCACCGGAAAACGACGGCCCAGGAGATCTGGGCCGACACGGACGGGAAGGCCGACATCCTGGTGGCCGGCGTCGGCACGGGCGGCACGCTGACCGGCATTGCCGAGGTTCTGAAGGAACGGAAGCCCGGCTTCAAGGCGATTGCCGTCGAGCCGGAGGGGTCGCCCGTCCTTTCGGGCGGGCAGCCCGGGCCGCACAAGATCCAGGGAATCGGCGCCGGGTTCATCCCCGGCGTGCTGAACCGGGCCCTGATCGACGAGGTGATCCCGGTCTCGAATGAAGATGCGGGAGCGACCGCCCGGCGGCTCGCCCGCGAAGAGGGGATCCTGGCCGGCATCTCCGGCGGGGCGGCCCTCTGGGCCGGTCTGGAGGTTGCCAAAAGAGCGGAAAACGACGGGAAGCTGATCGTCGTCATCCTCCCCGACACCGGGGAGCGCTACCTGTCGACCTGGCTGTTCAAGGAGGGGTAGGGAGAGGCCGACCGGCGAATGCGATCCTCTGCCCGCTGGATCTTTTACGACCCTGCACCCTTCGGCAAGCTCAGGGCAAGCATATGTCACGGTGAGCTTGTCGAACCGCCGGCGGGCGCTCCGCTGCGGTGGCAGGGTGCCCCGTAAAATTTGAATTCCCGCCCACGGGGCGGAAATTCCCGGTAAGGATGTGGTCTATTTTAAAATGCGCCCCTCATCCCCGCCTGAAGTCGGGATTGCGGGTTGCGCCCCCGGTCCAATGCGCGCTTGACGGAATCCCGCTCCCCATCGGTTTTCGGATGGAGGAGGGACTGGAAAGAGATTACCCGGATCCGGTGGTGCAGTAGAATATTTTTGCATGTGGCGGAGGGAGTGGCCGGGAAACTAAGATACCGGCGATAGGCATTATGGAAACCATATTTAAGAGGGAAGGGGTGGCCGCTCTGGAAAAGGCGCCGCGGTCCGCCCTGGGATTCGTGGAGACGAAGGAGTTCTCCTTTGGCGGGCCCATGACGCTGGAGAGCGGCGAGACCCTGGGGCCGGTCACGCTCGCCTACGAAACCTACGGGACGCTCAACCGCGATAAATCAAACGCCATCCTCGTGCTCCACGCCCTTTCCGGCGACGCGCATGCGGCCGGGATGCACCGCGGAGAGAAAGAGCAGGGCTGGTGGGATGCGATGATCGGGCCGGGCAAGCCCTTCGACACCGACCGCTATTTCGTGATCTGTTCGAACGTGATCGGCGGCTGCAAGGGAAGCACCGGCCCCTCCTCCATCAATCCGCAGACGGGGAAGCCCTACGGAACGGACTTCCCCTTCGTCACGATCCGCGACATGGTCGAGGCCCAGCGCCATCTGATCGACCATCTCGGGATCGACCGCCTGCTCTGCGTGGCGGGCGGCTCCATGGGCGGGATGCAGGCCCTCCAGTGGGTGGCCTCCTACCCGGAGCGGGTCAGGTCGGCCATCCCGATCGCAACCGCTCTCAAACACTCGCCGCAGCAGATCGCCTTCAACGAGGTGATCCGCCAGGCCATCATGGCGGACCCGGCCTGGCGCGGCGGGGATTACTACGCGACCGGCCAGCCGGAGAAGGGGCTCTCGGTCGCGCGGATGATCGGCCACATCACCTTCATGAGCGAAAAGTCGATGGAGCAGAAGTTCTCCCGCCGGCTGAAGGACGGCCAGCTCGGCTTCGCCTTCGGCGCGGACTTCGAGGTGGAGGGGTACCTCCGCTACCGGGGGGAGAAATTCGTCAAGCGGTTCGACGCGAACTCCTACCTTTACATCACCAAGGCGATGGACTACCTCGACCTGTCGGGCGGCCGGCTGATCCCGGGGAAAGGGGTCGAGACGCGCTTCCTGGTCCTCTCCTTCCTGTCGGACTGGCTCTACCCTTCGCATCAGTCCCAGGATATCGTCCGACAGCTGAAACGCAAACGGGTCGACGTGACCTACTGCGAACTGCAATCGACCTGGGGCCACGACGCCTTTCTGGTGGAGCTGGAGGGACAGACGACGCTGATCCGCCATTTCCTCGAGCGGACCTATCTCGGCAAGGAAAACGGGAATGGATAGAACGGATAAGGCGCTGCGCCCGGATCACCGGGTCATCTTCGACTGGATCGAACCGGGGGCGCGCGTTCTCGACCTGGGCACCGGCGATGGGGAGCTGATCGATCTGCTTTCCCGGCGGAAGGATGCCCAGGTCCAGGGGATCGAGCTCGACGAGAAGGCGATCTGGGAGTGCGTCCGGAAGGGGCTCTCGGTCTGCCAGGGCGACATCGAGACCGGGCTTGCGGAGTACCCCGACCACTGCTTCGACTACGTCATCCTCAACCAGAGCCTCCAGGAGGTCCGCAAGGCTGCCTTCCTGCTCCGGGAGGCGCTCCGCGTCGGGAACCGGGTCATCGTCGGGTTCCCCAACTTTGCCCACGTCAGCGCCCGGGTCTCCCTCTTCTTCGGCGGGCGGGCGCCCATGACGCCGTCCCTCCCCTACCGCTGGTATGATACGCCGAACGTGCGATTTCTCAGCATCGCCGATTTCCGGGCCTTCTGTGCGGAGATGGGCTTCACCATCGAAAAGGCCGCCTACCTGGGGGAACGCGAGGAGATCGCCTTCTGGCCGAACCTCCGGGCGCTCGGCGCGATCTTTTTCCTTTCCGGCGGCCATGCGAAGGAGAAGGAGCGGAGCGGGGAGAGATGAAACCGATCTACCTGGACCATGCGGCAACGACGCCGGCCGACCGAGGGGTCATTGCGGCGATGCAGCCCTATTTCGCAGAGATCTTCGGCAATCCGTCGAGCCTCCACTCTTTCGGGCAGGCGGCGGCGGCGGTCGCCGAAGGGGTCAGGGTGAAAGTCGCCGCCTTCCTCGGGGCCAGGCCCGCAGAGATCGTTTTCACGAGCGGCGGCACCGAGAGCGACAATTTTGCGATCAAGGGCGTCGCCCACGCGAACCCCAAGCGGGGCAACCACATCATCACCTCCGCAATCGAGCATGACGCCGTCCTGAAGAGCTGCGGGTTCCTGGAGGCGGAGGGGTTCCGGGTGACCTACCTTCCCGTAGACCGCGGAGGGTTCGTCGATCCGGCGGCGGTGGCCCGGACGATCACGGATCAAACCATCCTCGTCTCCATCATGCACGCGAACAATGAGATCGGAACGATCCAGCCCATCGCCAAGATCGCACAGCTGGTCCGGCAGAGGGGAGTCTATTTCCACACCGATGCCGTCCAGACCTTCGGCCACCTCCCGACTTTGGTTGACAGCCTCAACGTCGACCTCCTGAGTGCCTCGGCCCACAAACTCTACGGGCCCAAGGGGGTCGGCCTGCTCTACATCCGGGAGGGGACGAGGATCCTGCCCTTCATGAACGGCGGCGACCAGGAGAGCGGGCGGCGGGCCTCGACCCTGAACGTTCCCGGCATCGTCGGCCTCGGCAAGGCGGTCGAACTGGCGGCGGCCTCCATGGACGAGGAGGCGGCCAGAGAAACGGCGCTGCGGGACCAGCTGATTGCGGGCCTGTTCGAAAGGATCGAGGGGATCCGCCTGAACGGAGATCCCATCCGGCGGCTTCCGAACAACGTCAACCTCTCGATCGACGATGTCGACGGAGAAGGGATGATCCTGAGCCTGGACACGCTGGGGATCGCCTGTTCGACCGGTTCGGCCTGTTCCTCTACGAGCATTGAACCCTCCCATGTCCTGGCCGCCATCGCGGAGCCGCAGGAGCGTCCCCACGGGTCGCTCCGCATCAGCCTGGGCCGCTCGACGACGGAAGGCGACATCCACGCCGTTCTGGAAGCGCTGCCCCGGGTGGTGGGGAGGCTCCGGTCCATGTCGCCGAATACGGGGAGGGAGAAATGAAAAAAAGCCTCCCTCGGGAGACGAGCGCTGACTAAGAAGGGAATGTCATTCCGGCGAAAGCCGGAATCCAGACAGGAATGAATAGGCAACCCGCAGTCTACATTCTTGCAAGCAAGAGAAAGGAAATTGTCCACTCCCCCGAAGGGAGGGATAAGGGGAGGGGATTTCGGACATTTACGAGTCAGTCAAAAGATGACGAACTCGTAAAAAGTTCAAAATCCACCCGAACGTCATACCGGCGGAAGCCGGGAACCAGTAAAGCACTGGACCCCGGCTTTCGCCGGGGTGACGACCTCTTACGAAGTCGTCAAAGATAGAGAGGTCGAAAAAAACTGATGGGAGTGCACTGTCGATGAAGAAGGTGGCGGTCGCGATGAGCGGCGGCGTCGATTCCGCGGTCGCGGCATGGCTCCTCAAGGAGAGCGGCTGCGAGATCGTCGGCGTGACCATGTGCCTGGGCGTCGCTCCGGCTGCGGGGGGGAAGGCCAAGTGCTGCGGCCCCCGGGAGGTCGAGGATGCCAGAAGCGTTTGCCGGACCCTCGGAATCGGCCATTATGTCATTGACTTTGCCGCGGATCTGGAGGAGAAGGTCATCCGGCCGTTTGTGGACGAGTATGTCCGGGGCCGGACCCCCAACCCCTGCGTGGCCTGCAACCGGTCGATCAAGTTCGGCTCGCTCCTGGCCAGGGCCTTGTCGTGGGGGTTCGAGGGGATCGCGACGGGCCATTACGCCGCGATCGCAGCGGAAGACGGCGCATACCGGCTGAAGACCCCGAAGGACCGGCGGAAGGACCAGACCTATTTCCTCCACGCGATCCCACGGGAGGCACTGGGAAAGGTGCTCTTCCCGCTCGCGGGCTACACCAAGGACGAGGTGCGGGCGATCGCCGCGAAGGCCGGCCTGCCGGTCTTCGACAAGCCCGAGAGCCAGGATATATGCTTCATCCCGGCGGAGGGCCACGGCGCCTTTCTTCAGAGACGCGGGGTCCCGATCGCAGCGGGCGAGATCGTGGACCGGCAGGGGCGTGTCGTGGGCCGGCATCGGGGCATCGCCTGCTACACGATCGGACAGCGGGGCGGGCTGGGGATCAGCGCGCCGAAACCCGTCTACGTGCTTGCGATCGACGCCGCGCAGAACCGGCTCGTCGTGGGGCCGAAGGAGGAGTTGAAGTCGGATTGGCTGATCGCCGATCAGGTCAACTGCCTGGTGGAGGGCTTTCCCGAAGAGGCGTGGGCCAAGATCCGTTACGCCCACCGGGCCGCGCGGTGCAGGGTCGATCATCACGACGGACGTCTGACGATCCGGTTTGCGGAGCCGCAGGAGGCCGTCGCCCCCGGACAGTCGGTCGTGCTCTACGACGGCACTACCGTGCTGGGGGGGGGAATCATACAGGAGGTGCAAGTTGGAAATCATCGATAAGATCGAAAAGCTGAAGAAAGAGCGCAAGGCGGTCATCCTGGCCCACAACTACCAGATTCCCGAGGTCCAGGACATCGCCGATTTCGTCGGAGACTCTCTCGAACTGAGCATCAAGGCGTCTCAGGTGACCGATGCCGAGGTGATCGTCTTCTGCGGGGTCCAGTTCATGGCGGAGACGGCCAAGATTCTCTCGCCCCAAAAGACCGTGCTGCTGCCGGCTAGGGATGCGGGCTGTCCGATGGCGGACATGATCGCCGCCGATCAACTCCGGGCCTTGAAGGCCGAGCATCCCGGGGCGAAGGTCCTCTGCTACGTGAACACCTCGGCCGAGGTCAAGGCGGAGTGCGACCTCTGCTGCACCTCGGCGAACGCCGTCCGGATGGTCGAGGAGGTCCTCAGGGATGCCAAGGAGATCATCTTCGTCCCCGACAAATACCTGGCCGCCTTCGTGGCCGCGAAGACCGGCCGGGAGTTCATCACCTGGCCCGGGTTCTGCCCCACCCACGCCCGGATCCTGCCCGAACACATCGCGGCGGCCCGGGCCCGCCATCCCGGGGCGGTCGTCATGGTCCATCCGGAGTGCCGGCCCGAGGTGGCCGCCATCGCGGACATGGTGATCTCCACCGGCGGGATGAGCCGTTTTGCCAGAGAGACGAAGGCCAAAGAGATCATCGTCGGCACGGAGCCGGGGATCATCCACCGCCTGAAGAAGGAGGCGCCGGACAAGATCTTCCATCCCATCTCCGATACGGTCATCTGCCCGAACATGAAGAAGACGACCCTGGAGAAGATCCTCTGGTCGCTCGAGGACATGGTCCATCGAATCGAGGTGCCGGAAGAGATCGCGGTGCGCGCCCGGCGTGCCATCGAGGCGATGCTGAACGTCGGCCGTTGAAGGAGATCGAAGGGGAAGCCCAGGGGGAGAAGCAGCATGCCAGGAAAGATTATCGCCGTCTGCAAGAGTGAGACGACCGGGGTGAAGAAGATCCCCTGCGGGACGGGAATTTTCATCGAGGATTACGGTCTGGAAGGGGATGCGCACGCCTCACGGGGGATCGCGAGGCAGGTGAGCCTGCTTGCGCAGGACAGCATCGACAAGATGAAGGCCCTGGGCCTCGAGCTGAACTCGGGCGACTTCGCGGAGAACCTGACGATCGAGGGGATGGAGCTCTTCACCATCCCGGTCGGGACCCAGCTCAAGGTCGGGAGCGAGGTCATCCTCGAGATCAGCCAGATCGGGAAGGCGTGCCACAAGGGTTGCGCCATCTTCCAGGCCGTGGGAACCTGCATCATGCCGAAGGAAGGCGTTTTCGCCCGCGTGATCCGGGGCGGGAAGATCGCCGACGGGGATGCCGTCGAGATGATCTGACGGAACCGGATGATGGGTTAGAAGGAGCACACAAGAAGGTCATGTCCAATCAAAACATGAAGGCAGATCTGCCGTTACAGATCCAGACGGAAGCGGATTTTTCCCGGCTGGTGGAGGCCCTCTGCGCTCCGGGCAACGGATCGGCCACCGGAATCCGGAAGCGGTGGCAAAATCAGGCCCTGCCCTCCCGGCGGGCGATCGGGACGGTCGTCGAATCGCTCCGTGCGGTCCTCTTCCCCGGGTATTTCGGTTTTTCCGATCACGGCCAGGACAGTATCCGCTTCCACGTCGGGTCGGCTCTGGACCACATCCGGATCGAACTCCAGGAGCAGATCAAGCGGGGGCTCTGCTTCATCTGCGAGGAGGGTCCGGGATGCGTCGCTTTCTGTGACCAGAAGGCGCGGGAGCTGACCGGGGAGTTTCTCCGGAGTCTGCCCGAGGTTCAGCGGACTCTGGCCAAGGATGTCTGCGCCGCTTTCGAGGGCGACCCGGCAGCCGCCAATCCCGACGAGGTGATCTTCAGTTACCCGGGGATCCTGGCGATCACGAGCTACCGACTGGCCCATGAGCTCTTCCGGCTCGGGGTGCCGATCATTCCCCGGATGATCACCGAGGCGGCCCATGGAGCAACGGGCATCGATATCCACCCCGGGGCAACGATCGGGGAGCATTTCTTCATCGACCACGGGACCGGGGTCGTAATCGGGGAGACCTGCATCATCGGTAGTCGGGTGCGGATCTACCAGGGGGTGACCCTCGGGGCGAAAAGCTTTGCCGTGGACGGCGAGGGAAAGGTGGTCCGGGGAATCGACCGCCATCCCATTGTCGAGGATGACGTGACGATCTACTCGGGCGCCACCATCCTTGGCCGGGTGACGATCGGACGCGGCTCGGTGATCGGCGGAAATGTCTGGCTGGTCCACAGCGTGCCGCCGGAAAGCCGGATCACCCAGGCGCAGACCCGCGAGGAGATGTTCGAACGGGGCGCGGGAATCTGAACATTGAAAGCAGCGAGATGCCAACACCTCCAGAAGAGAATGTGAAGCCGGTCATGCTGCCCATGGCTTCCGCCGAGGCCTGCGCGGCTGCGGCAGGAGGGGCTGCGCCCGTCCAGCCCCGTCTGGACCAGCCGTTCGTGACCGGTGACCTGGCCGGCCCCGCGGGGCCGATCCCCCGGGTCGCCTCGTCCCTCACGCGGAGCGACCGGTGGGGCTCGATCAAGGCCCGCTGGGGGGTCGGCCGCATGGATTATGCCGTCGATCCCGGGCTCTATGCCCTCGGGTCGCCCGATGGGGGATCGCCGGTCCTCGTCACGGCCAACTACAAGATGACGTTCGACCGCCTCCGCGAGGCTCTGCCGGGAAGAACCGCCTGGATCCTGGTCCTCGACACGAAGGGGATCAACGTCTGGTGTGCGGCCGGGAAGGGGACCTTCGGAACCGACGAGCTCCTGTACCGCCTCGGGGCCGCCGGTCTGAAGGAGGTCGTGAACCACCGCGATCTGATCCTGCCGCAGCTCGGCGCACCGGGGGTATCCGGCCACCTGGTCCGGAAAGGGTCGGGCTTCAGGGTCCATTTCGGGCCGATTCTCGCCCGGGACCTCCCGGCCTATCTCGATGCCGGTCTCAGGGCCACGGCCGCGATGCGGCGGAAGGAATTCCCGCTGCGGGAGCGCGCCGTTCTCATCCCCATCGAACTGGTCGCCACGCTGAAGCCCGCGCTGATCATCATCCCCGTGCTCCTTGTCGTCTGCGGTTTCGGCGGGGAGGGGGGATTCCTCCGCAACGTGATGCACGACGGCTTTTTTTCGGCCGCGGCCTTTTTGACCGGCCTCCTGTCCGGCGCTGTCCTGACCCCGCTCCTGCTTCCCTGGCTTCCGGGACGCCCCTTTTCCGTGAAGGGCCTTTTCGCCGGCCTGGTCGCGGCGGTGCTCCTGATTGGGGTCTGGAGAGGAGCGGCGGGCAGCGGGCCGGGTCTTCTGGCCGGGATCGCGTGGCTGCTCCTGATCCCGACCATCTCGGCGTTCCTGGCGATGAATTTCACCGGCGCCTCCACCTACACGTCCCTTTCCGGGGTGAAACGGGAGATGCACTGGGCCCTGCCCCTGGAAATCAGCGCGGGCCTGCTGGGGGCTGGCGTTCTGCTCTTTTCACGGTTTTGGCCGGGAGGATGATATGGGGAATCTGCTCTATCTGAAGGATGTGGTCACCTTGAGGGCCGACCGCGATGCCTGCACCGGCTGCGGCATCTGCGTTGAGGTCTGCCCCCACGAGGTGCTGGAGATCGACGGAAAACGCGTCAGAATCCGAAACCGCGACGCCTGCATGGAGTGCGGGGCGTGCAGCCGCAACTGCCCGGCCGGCGCCCTGTCGGTCGAAGCCGGCGTCGGATGCGCCGCGGCGGTGATCAACGGGATGCTCAACCGTCAAAACGGCGCCTGCTGCTGCACGATCGAGCCGCAGGGGTCTCCGGACAAGGCGAAAGGGACCGACTGCTGTTGAAGCGGGCGGATCACAAGTCACTGGGGGAGTCATGGATGTAAGCGGGAAGGCCGCCGTCGTCACCGGCGCGGGAACGGGAATCGGCAAGGCGGCGGCGCTCGCGCTGCTGCGGGCGGGCTACCGCGTCGTCCTGGCCGGACGCCGCCCGGAGCCTCTGGAAAGAACAGCGGCCGAATCCGGCGCCGGTCCCCGGGCGCTGGCCGTTCCCACGGACGTCACCCGCCCCGAATCGGTGCGGAAGCTGTTTCAGAAAACGAAAGAGGCCTTCGGTCGCGTCGACCTGCTCTTCAACAATGCCGGCGTCAACGTCCCCGGCATTCCCTTCGAGGAGCTCACCTTCGAGGAGTGGAAATCGGTCGTGGATGCCAACCTCACGGGCATGTTCCTCTGTGCCCAGGAGGCGTTCCGGGCGATGAAAAGCCGGGTGCCGCGCGGCGGTCGGATCATCAACAACGGATCGGTCTCCGCCCAGGTGCCGCGGCCCGACTCCGTTCCCTACACCGCAACCAAGCACGGCGTCATGGGGCTCACCAAGAGCATCTCCCTCGACGGCAGGAAGTACGACATCGCCTGCGGCCAGATCGATGTCGGCAATGCGCAAACCGGACTCCTGGCGGACATCACCGGAGAGGGAGAGAAATCGGAGACGGCCGGTGCGGCCGAACCGATGATCGACGCCAAGCATGTCGGCGATGCCGTCCTCCACATGGCAAGTCTCCCGCTCGACGTCAACGTGCAGTTCATGACGATCATGGCGACTAAGATGCGCTTCATCGGGCGCGGCTGATCGGAAGAGAGTTGTCTCCGGATGCGAAAACTGCTATGAGCCCTCCCGCCTGATGGGCATCTGATACGAAACTTCCTTCAAGTGTCCTGAAGATTTCGCGTTTCGGCATGCTGTTCGGGAACGAAAGAAAGGATCCATGAAGCAATGCCTACGAAAGCGAATGCCGCTGACGCCGTAAGCGCCGGCGTCAAAACCGGACCCGCCATCCTGCGCCCTGCGGCGCTGCCCGCGGCTGCCCGCGGCCGTGGAAACAAAACGATACCGCTCGCCACCGGGGCGGTCGGGGCGAAACAACTGCTGACCGGGATCACCGTCATCGCCCCGGGTGAGGCCATCGCCCTGCATACCCACAACTGCGAAGAGAGCGTGATCGTCATCGAGGGCAAGGCCGTGGCGGTAGAGCGGGTAAGCGGTTCCCGGACCGTTTTCCCCGGGAGCCTCCATCCCCAATTCCCCTTCAGTTCCCAAATTCCCTTGACAAAATAAATCGCGTGTCGGAGAATCAGTCCGCTTATTAGGGGAGTCCCCCAGGGACTGAGATGCCGGATTTCCGGCGACCCTATCGACCTGATCAGGGTAATGCCTGCGTAGGGAAATGAGCCGGTTGTGCGACGTGCATGAAGGCCGCTTTCCCCCGCGAGGCGGCCTTAAACGTTTGAAAGGGGTGCGAGCAATGACACAACTGGAAGCGGCAAAAGCGGGGAAGATCACGTCGGAGATGGAACAGGCGGCCGGGCACGAGGGCGCGGAGGCTGAGGAGATCCGCCGGAAACTCGCGGCAGGGTCCGCGGTCATTCCGAAAAACAGATTGCGCGGCTTCGAGGCCAGGGCGATCGGTTCCGGGCTTTCCACCTAGATCAACGCCAACATCGGGACCTCGGCCAGCCACGCCAGCCTGCCGGAAGAGCTCGAAAAATTACAGGTGGCCGTCGAAGCCGGGGCGGATGCCGTCATGGACCTCTCCACAGGAGGGGATATCGACGCCATCCTCGCGGGGATGATCGAGAGCTCCTCGGTCATGATCGGCACAGTTCCCATCTACCGGTCCATCAGCCGGCTCTTTGCGCGCGGGCTCACCTGCGGTGATCTGACCGAGGGCGACATTTTTGCGGACATCGAACACGAGGCCCGGATGGGCGTCGACTTCATGACCCTCCACTGCGGCATCTCGTCGCGGACGCTCCCCGTCCTCGAGAGGAGCGACCGGATCATGGGGATGGTTTCGCGCGGCGGCAGCCTGATGGCGGAGTGGATGACGCTGCACGGAAGGGAGAATCCGCTTTACGAACATTTCGACCGCCTGCTCGACATCGCGCGTGAATACGACGTCACGCTGTCCCTGGGCGACGGGTTGCGGCCGGGAACGATCTGCGACGCCGAGGACCGCGCGCAACTCGCCGAACTGATCCTCCTGGGGGAACTGGTCGAGAGGTCCCGGAAGGCGGGGGTCCAGGTCATGGTGGAGGGACCGGGCCACGTCCCGCTGAACCGGATCGCCGCGGACATGAAGCTCCAGAAGCGCCTCTGCAACGGAGCGCCCTATTACGTTCTGGGACCGCTGCCCACGGACATCGCCCCGGGCTATGACCACATCGTCGGCGCGATCGGCGGCGCGATCGCAGCAGGTGCAGGAGCCGATTTTCTCTGTTATGTGACCCCGGCCGAGCATCTGGGGCTTCCCACCGTCCAGGACGTTCGCGAGGGGGTCATCGCATCGCGCATCGCGGCGCACATCGGGGACCTGGAGAAGGGGATTGCCGGGACGTGGCAGAGGAACGAGAGCATGTCCCGGGCCAGGAGGGCCTTCGACTGGGAGGCGATGTTCCGGCTGGCCATCGATCCGGTCAAGGCCAGGCGGGTACGATGCATGACCGAGGACCGGGACAAGGATGTCTGCACCATGTGCGGGGAGATGTGCGCGATCAAGACGTACAACCGGTTCCTGGACGGCCGGGCCGCCGACTGAAGAGGAGCGTGAGCAGACGCTTCGCAGCGGGGTGAGATGCGCACGGGCGCAATCGCGCGGGAGGAGACAGCCGGACCGACCGGAGGGCAGACAGGAGGCTGAATGAAATTCAAGGGCATCGTCACCATCGTTCGCGTTCCCTTTCTGATCCTGGCCTTGATCCTGGGGGTTCTCGGGGCCGCGGTGGCCTGGTACGAGTCGCAGCGGTTCGGATCGCCGTTCAGCATCGGGTACGCGGCGCTGGCGACCTTCGGATTGCTGGTCGCCCACGCGGCGGTCAACATCTTCAACGAGTACTTCGACTGCCGGAGCGGCCTCGACTACAGAACCCGCCGGACCCCTTTCAGCGGCGGCAGCGGCGCCATCCCGAGCGGCCTGCTGACGCTGAATGAGGGCCTGTGG
>JAJFTY010000150.1 GCA_021372695.1 Deltaproteobacteria bacterium | reverse complement strand
CGGAGGGCCGCCGCCTGCTCCGCCTTGTCTGCCTTCATTTTCGCCAGTTCCGCCGTCCTCTGCTCGATCTTTGCAATGGCCTTCAGCCTGGCATCCGTGGCCTCGATGTTCGCGCGCAGGTTCTTGACGAGGGGATCCTTGTCGATCCTGGCCGGGTCGATCTTTTTTTCAGACAGGAGAGCCAGGCGATTTTTCAGCTTTCGTTCGTACTGCTCCTTCCGCCGCAGTTGCGTCTCTTTGAGCTTTGATGCCATCTTTCCATCCCTCTTCGTTTTACTTTTTTCACCCGGCAGCGGACAGGCGCCGCGGAGCTTTCGTTGCCCTGCCGATCCGACTGCTTATTTTGCTATCTTTATCAGGGATTTTGCCAAATTGCCACCACATTTCAGACACCGGGGGGAATGGCTTTCCGGAAAGGGGATCTGCGGGGTGGGCGCCACCCCGTGGGAAGCGAGACCGGGCATTCTATTTGCAGCCTTGTAGGGAGATTTCAGGGCCCGTCCTTGCACCGGCTCGGCGCCGACGGAGGGCAGCCAGGCATGAATGTCACGTCGCGTTTAAGGGAGATGCATCGGGCCGGAGAGCTGAGTTCGACACAGCTCGATGTCCTGATGGAATTGCCGCTCAAGAAGCGCTAATCCGTCCACCGGGAGCTCCGGGCTGCCGTCCACATCGGCGTCCTGCTCATCTCGGCGGGTGTGGGGCTCATGATCAGGCAGTATTTCGCCCAGTTGGGCGACCTTGCCGTTGTCGGCTCCCTCACGGCCGGGGCCCTTGGCGCTGTTCTCTACTGTTTCGTGAAAGGCAAACCCTGGTCAGCCGGCGAAGTCGAATCGCCGAACATCCTGTTCGACTACGTCCTTCTTTTCGGCTGCGCTCTCTATGCGGCGGATGTCGGCTACATCGAAACGCAGTTTCGCGTCCTCGGGGATTCGTGGCACGACTACCTCCTGGTGTCGGCGGCGCTGTTCTTCTTCCTCGCCTATCGCTTCGACAACCGCCTCGTGCTTTCGATGGCCCTGTCGACGCCGGCCGCCTGATTCGTTGCGCCTGTTATCTTTCCCCAGAGCCCTACACCACTGCGGCGCGGGCGAGATGGGCCGATCCGGTCGGGCGAAGCCCGTCGGTCCGATTCCTGTAGAAGAGTTCCTGCTGCGCCTCCGGGCCAAGATCCTCCAGGAGCCTGAAGCCCTGTGCGGCAAGCTCCGCCCCCAGCGCGGCGGGGTCGAAACCGAAGATCATGGGTTCCCCGATGCGCCTGACGGTTTCGAAGAGCCGGCTTCGCGTCGGTGACTGGTTATCGGGATCGAAGACGGCGCGGTCGAGATAGTCGAAGACCAGCTGGCTGCCGGGGGCGGCCGAGCCTCGCAGGGAGCGAAGCGTGGCCCGGATCGCATCGACCGTCAGGTACATGCTGACCCCCAGCCACGAGAAGAACGCCGGCCGTGCCGGGTCGTAAGGCGTATGCGACAGGACCTCCGCAAGGCTCTCCTGCTCGAGATCGGCCGGTGCGAAGTGGAGATGGGGCGGCGGCGTCAGGCCTGCCTCGCGGATCCGCTTCTGTTTGGACGCCTGGGTTGCGGGGTGGTCGATCTCGATGATCCGCAG
>JAJFTY010000121.1 GCA_021372695.1 Deltaproteobacteria bacterium | reverse complement strand
GGCCAGCTCCTGCTTTACGGTATCGAAGCCATTGTCTGCAATCATCTTGTCCACGACGTAGTGCTTGTTTCCCCAGATGAGCATGGCCCATAATCGGGAGAGGTAGTCGTAGAAATCTTCCTCTGTCATGGAAAGGATGCGTTCCTTCGTCCAGGACTGGTAGTAAGCGATCCGCTCCTTCCGTTCGGCGAGATCTTTGCTGTGCTTTTCTGGATCTTTGAGAAGATTCTGTTTGTAGACGCTGATATGCTGCACTAGAAGTGTGGTATTCAATCGTGTGCCTCCTTTATCTTCTTTGTCCCCAAGATCAGGGCCTCGACCTCCGCATCGATGTCGCGGGCAAGGGCCTCGGCGTCCGACCGTTCCTTGGCGATCTCCCGCCGCTGCGTCGCGATCCTCTCCACGATTTCCTTCTGCACGAACAGCGGAGGGACAGGGATGGGGAAGTTGGCGATATCTTCGGCCCCTATTTTCCACATGCCGACCGCTGTTCTTGCATTGGACTGGAAGAAGGAGCGCCCCAGCGGCGTTTGCACAACCTCACCCACAAAGGCAGGCAGGAGCGATTGTTTGAGGCGAACACGGATCATGATATCGGGGAAGACCGTATCGGGTGCGTCCGCCGTTGCGATGGCACATTTTGCGACGTGATCATAGCTTCCCACACTGCGGCAAATGAAAAGATCGCCTTTATGGACGGAGAAACGATCGGCAATTTTTTGCGGGATGATGATGAACTTGCTCGCCGTCAAATCAAGGCCGGACGGAGCGAGGGCGTTGAGTTTCAGCATCTTGTGCGGCGTCGGCCCGGCCACGGGTTTGATGCAGTAGCCGTTCATCGTTCCGACCAGATGCTTACCCAGCGGCTCGATCGGAAATTTCGATTTCGTGTAACCCAGCAAACCTTCATTGGAGCGGCTCAGATAATTGAAACTCCACCGTTCCAGGTCCTTCCACCACATGACTAGACATTTATCATGGGGCTGACCCGCAACCGGCGGCGGCGTCCCAAGCGCCTGATAAACGATGCTGGGCAGCACAGCTTCCAACTTTTCTGCGCGCTCGCGGGCTGCGGCGATGTCGTCTTGAGCCTTACGCCAACGGGCAACGATGGTCTCTTGCTCGACTATCGGTGGAAGTGGAATTTCCAGCGTACCTAAAAGATCGAATGTAAGGTTTTGTCGAACTGAGCCTGCTGTTGCAGCCCTGACCATCGGATTGAACCAATCGGCCTTCATGATCAAGTTAAGGTATTCAGACAGGAGCCTTGCCTTGTCAATTGCAAAGACAACGTAGGCGGGGCTGATATAGTTTCCCCCCAGCTCTGTTGGGACAACCCCGATTGACCCAACATTAATGCGGTAAGGATTGTAGGCAAAGTCGCCGGCATCAACCTTTTGGTATGGTTGTTTTATCTTCTTACCGAGCGAATTATAGGCGTGAAAAATTCCACCAACATTCGTAACACCCAGAATACGAAATGTTGTATCCGGGAAGTCAAAAGGTTTTACACGTTCACTGTGTTCATGAACTAAAGTAGCAAGCCTCACGATAGGATAAGTACTGCGTACTCGTGCCGAAAAAAATTTTACGTCCCAACGCTCTAAATCCTTCCACCATACGGCAAGAGCGTGGGACGTTATGGAGGGTGTCGCCGTCATGCCTTTGCCTCCGTCAGAAAGAACGGCTTGGGGTCGCGACGGAACTCTTGGTACAGCTCCAGGCAGGTCTTTGCGATGTCGGAAGGTTGATTTTCGTTTGGAAAGAGCTCATTCTGATCCTGCTCGCCCGTGGCGGTGATCCCTACCTTTTGCGCATCGTAGAGAAAAATGGGATAGGGGAAGCGCTCCTTGAGAAGGGTGCGCGTTTCCTTGGCGATGATCTCGGCTATCCGCTTTTGGTAGTCAGACAATTCCTTTTGCAATGTCTTTTTACCCTCCGCGTCTCTCGCTTCCTTGGCCGCAGCAATCTCCACTTCGAGCCGGGCAGTTTCCGCAGCCATGGCAGCGGCGTATTTTCCCTTTACCTCCGTGCCGGCCGCATCCTGTTTGGCGTCGAAATCGGCCTGCTCCGCCTCGGTGAATTTTTGCAGGAACAAAAGCGACGCCTTGACGCTCGCGCCGGAGGAGAAGAAGGTTTCCTGGGGCAGACTGACCACGGCGCGGATGAAGGCCCTGTTTTCGCAGAATTCGCGCACGTAGGCCAGGGAAGGGTTATTGAAGATCCCTTCGGGCAGGACGATGCCCAGCCTGCCGCCCGGCTTCAACAGGGAGAGGCAGCGCTCAATGAAGAGGATTTCGGTTTTGATCTTGGCCGACTTGACTCGCTTCTCCTGCTCCTTCTCTGTCCCGTTTCCCTTGGGAAGCTCGAAGAGGCTCGCGATGGGTTTGCCCTTGGCGGCGGCGACCCGGTCCATGGCCTCCCGATAAAGCTCCCCGAACTCCTCAAGGTATCGCTTCTCCGCTTCGCGCTGCACGGCCGCGTCGGCTTCATGGACCACGTCCGTCGGCTCTACGTTGGCGCCGAAGGGGGGATTGGTCAGGACGATGTCGAAACGGCCTTCGAAAATGCCGTTGACGTTCAGGAAGCCGTCATGGTGATGGACCCCGCCGTGGCCGTCGCCGTGCATGATCATGTTCATCTTGCTGGTACGGGCCATGCGGTCGTTGGCGTCGGTGCCGTAGATGCGGCGGTTGGCCAGGGTCCAGAGGCGCGAACCGGGGACATCGTGGTCGAGGGTAGCCTGGATAGCGTCGAATTTCTCGCTCAGCAAGGCGGCCCTTTTCTCCGCGGAGAGCTTCTTGTCGGCCTCGATCTCGGTCTTGTAGGCCTGATACTGATGGTCGGCGTCGGCCAGGATCTGCTGCCGCACGATCTCGAAAAAACGGATCAGGAACCCGCCGGACCCGCTGGCGGGATCGCAGATCACGTCACCCTCTTTGGGTTCCACCATCCGGATCATGAACTCGACAATGGTGCGAGGCGTGAAGAACTGTCCGATTTCGCCACGGAAGGTACGGCCCAGGAAGCGTTCGAAAGCGATCCCCTTGATGTCCTCGCTGGTGTCGGAGAGGTTGTAGCGTTCCAAGAGCTTGACAATGGCCCTGCCTGTCGCAGGTTTGAGACGGATGTCCTCGTCGGGGTCGAAGATCCGATCGTCGGCATAAATCTTTTTTGTCTTATCAAAAAGATCGCCAAGAGGGTTATTGGTCAACCGTTGAGAATCCAGAAATTCAACGGTGAAGAGATTGTTGCGTTCGCGGTTTTTCTTCATCTCCCGCTCAACGGCTACCTTCACGAAGAGAATTTTGGCAATCTCGTCGAAGGCGGCCGCGGGATCGAGTTTTTCCCGGTTGCGTATGACGTTATGGCATTCATGGAGCAGTTTGGCGAATTCATCCTCTTTGAAGACCTTCAGTTGCTCCAGCAATTTCTTTATTTCATCGTCCGTCGCTTCAGCATGGGGAATGTTGGCGATCTCATCATAGTTGGGCATCCGCCGGGTATCGTCTACCTTCCAATATTTGGTCTCGCGGTGGTTGTGGGTGACGAAGAACCGTGCGTGCTCATACTGGGCATAGTTGGCGCCCTGTTCGTAGTCTTTCAGGGAGATCGTCACGTTGTCGGCCTTGCATTCGATGACGATCAAGGCATGTTCATCCTTTTGCCTGGCTTCTGGCGTGCGCCAGATCAGGAAGTCGGCGCGAGCCTGTGCCGAACCGCGGTTAGTTACCGGCACTTCCTCGGCAATCTGGTCCAGGGAATAACCGTATTCGTTCATCAAGACGATGAGAAATTCCTGACGGACCCGTTCTTCCGGTGTTGCTTTCAGCCATTTCTTGCGGAGTGGACTGAATATCTTGTTACCCTGAATCTGAATTTGGTCTGCTTTCACGTACTGTTGTGGTGAAGATTGTTTCTTGGCCATAAGGCCTCCTTTATTCGTTTTCAAGTTCCTTAAGCCGGCCGGTGTCGGAATAGCTGTAATGCTCGCGCTCGCCGACAATGACGTGGTCAAGCAAGACCAAGCCCAAAGGCTTGCAGGCACGCAATAGGTTTTGCGTTGTCTCATCGTCGCCGGCAGAGGGTTCGGGACAGCCGGAGGGATGGTTGTGAACCAAGACGATGGCCGCTGCCGATTCGTGAAGGGCCTCTTCCAGAATGCGGCGGATGTAGA
>JAJFTY010000109.1 GCA_021372695.1 Deltaproteobacteria bacterium | reverse complement strand
GCCTTCGGGTTCGGCGTCCTGCCGCTGGCCGTGGCGACCGGCGCCGGGGCGGGGGCCCAGAACGCCATCGGTACGGGCGTGCTGGGCGGCATGGTCACGGCGACGGTCCTGGTGATCCTCTTCGCGCCCCTCTTCTTCGTGCTCGTCGAGACGTTCATCGGCAAGGGCCGCAGAGGGACCGCCGTTGCGTCGGGCGGCGGCCATCCGTCGCTGGCAGCGCTGAAGGAAAGACTCTCGGGCATCCGGGAACGACTCCTGAAAAAACGCGGAAGCCCGGAAGCGGCCGTGGCTGAGAATGGAACTCCATCAGAGGATCGATGATATGAGAAAGACCCTTTACCTGATCCTGATCGTTGCGCTCCTGGGAGGGTGCTCCCTGGCGCCGACGTACACCCGTCCCGAGGCCCCTGTCCCCGCAGCCTGGCCGGGCGACGCCGCTTCCGGACAGCGGACGGCCGAGCCGGGGGAGGCTGCCGCCGACATCCCGTGGAAGGACTTTTTCGTCGACGAAAAGCTGCGTGAGGTCATCGGCCTGGCTCTTGCCAACAACCGCGACCTGCGCGTGGCCGCGCTGAACATCGAACGGACACAGGCCCTCTACCGTATCCAGCGCGCCGAGCTGCTGCCTGTCGTTGACGCGCGGGGCACCTTCAGCAAGGAGCGGGTGCCCGGCATCCTCTCGCAGAGCGGTCAACCTGCCACGGTGGAGCTGTACAACGTCAACCTGGGCGTCAGCTCCTGGGAGCTGGACCTGTTCGGCCGCATCCGGAACCTCAAGGATGCTGCGCTCGAGCAGTACCTTGCCTCGGAGCAGGCCCGCGCGAGCGCGCAGATCGCGCTGGTGGCCGGGGTAGCCAACACGTACCTGACCCTGGCCGCCGACCGCGAGAACCTCAAACTCGCCCAATCGACCCTCGAGACCCAGCAGGCGACCTACGAAATGATCCGGCGCCGCGCCGAGGTCGGCGCCTCCTCCGATCTCGATCTGCGCCAGGCGCAGACCCGGTTGGACGCGGCGCGGGTGGACATCGCCCGCTACACGAGCCAGGTGGCCCTCGATGAAAACGCGCTGACCCTGCTGGTCGGCTCGCCGGTTCCGGCCGACCTTCTGCCCGTCGAGCTGGGCGAGGTCGCGGCACTCAGGGATTTCACCCCCGGCCTTCCCTCCGAGGTGCTGCAGCGCCGCCCCGATATCCGCCAGGCCGAAAGTCAGCTCAGGGCGGCCCACGCAAACATCGGCGCGGCACGGGCGGCCCTGTTCCCCCGCATTGCGCTCACCACGAGCATCGGCACCACGAGCGACCAGCTCTCCGGTCTCTTCTCGTCCGGTTCCGGCACCTGGGCTTTCGTGCCGCAGATCGTTGTCCCGATTTTTGATGCCCGCTCGTGGGCGGCATACGATGTGACGAAGGTGGACCGGGAAATCGCCATTGCCCAGTACGAGAAGGCGATCCAGGCGGGATTCCGGGAAGTGTCCGATGCCCTTGCCCAGCGTGGCACCCTGGGGGATCAGCTGCAGGCCCAGCAGTCGCTCGTGGAGGCCTCCGCCGAGAGCTATCGCCTCTCCGATGCCCGCTTCACGAGGGGGATCGACAGCTACCTGCGCGTTCTGGACGCACAGCGTTCGCTGTACGGCGCGCAGCAGGGACTCATTGCCGTCCGCCTGGCCCGGCTCACCAACCTGGTGACCCTCTACAAGGTGCTGGGGGGAGGCACGTCGTGAATGGGGGGAGGTGACATCCATGAATCGCCGTGAAAAACGCGCTTACGGGTTTTCAGTCCCCATCAGCCCCGAAGAAAAGTACCGCAGCCTGTTCGACCATGCCGGAGAGGGGATTTACCAGTCCTCCGTGTCCGGCCGGATCCTCAATATCAATCCCGCCCTTGCACGCCTGTTTGGATACCGCTCCCCCGAGGAAATGAAAAGGAATATCAAGAATGCCTATCGGCAGATCTACGCGGACCGGAAACAGAGGGAAAAAGTCATGCGGGTGGTCGAAGCTCGGGGGCATGCACAGTACGAGTTCCGATTTCTCCGGAAGGACAAGAGCCAGGGATGGGGTTTTACGAGCATGCACGCCGTCCGCAACGCCCAGGGCAAGACCGCTTACTACGAGGGCTTTTTCGTGGACATCACGGAGCGCAAGCGGATGGAGGAAAAACTCCG
>JAJFTY010000102.1 GCA_021372695.1 Deltaproteobacteria bacterium | reverse complement strand
CTGGGTCGGTGAGGTGTACCCGGCGCTTGCATTCTGGACAATGGTTTTCACAACACCGATGGGGTAGGTTCCGTTCCCGCCCTTGATCAGGAACTTGGCATTGAAGAGGGCCAAGTTCGTACCGGTCAGGGCCTGGGCCGTTGCTGCCGCGACCATCACCCGGCCCGTGGCAACGGCCGGGTTGCCGACCTTCTCATCATTGACCTGGTAGAAAAGGTCGTTCTTCAGTTCATCCGTCGTGTAACTGGCCTTGGAGCCCTCGTCGATCTCCTTGCCGACCTTCTCCAGCCCCGCGAACTCCAAAACAGCCGTATCATAAGTCAGCGTAAAGGCGATGCCCCCGACTCCGGAGGGATCGTCGATCGTAATGGGAATCGATACCGTGGCGTTGATCGCACCACTGTTCGTGCCTGCCGTCAGTGTCTTCGCCGTTGCCGTGGCCGGGCCGACGATCAAGCACAAGGCCGCTGCCAGCGCGATGAGCACTGATGTTCTCTTCAAGTGGATCATTGGGTCCTCCTTGGTGCAGGGGGAAGGCCGGACATCCTATTGTCCAGTCATTTCCCTGAATTGGGTGATTAGTTTCAATGACTCGATCTTGCTGAGATTGGCCCTCTTCGCGGTATGAAACTTGGCCACTTCATCGGCATAGACCATCGTGAGCGATTTTTTCAAATCCGGGTCGGTCGCGGAATCCACCCTCTTTTGCAGGAGCATGATCTCCTGGTACTTCGCGGCCTCCTGGCTTTCAAGCTGGGCCTGGAGCGCGAACCAGGGCTGGCTCGCGACAGCGGCCGGGTCGCCGCCCGCCGGGTTGGGAACCGACTGGGAGGGCACCAGAAGCCCTTTCCGCGCCAGTCCGCCCTGGGTGATCACCTCGCCGCCTGCGGAAACCATCACCGTGACCGTTTCCCCGCGGCGGTTCTTCTCCTCGTGAATGGCGGTTCTGCCGCCGCTGTAGAGGGGAACGACCTCGCCGCGCGCCTGCCCTTCCGGGTAGATCTTCAGGGCGGCAATGCGGAAATCATCCCCTTCCTTCACATAGATGGCCGCGTAGCTGTAACCGCGCAAAATACGCCGGATGGCCTCTTCGACGGGTTCGCCGGCGATCTGAAGGCTGACCCGCGCCCCAGAGGTCTGGAATCCGCGCGCCACGAAGACGTCCACGCCGGCTGTCCGGGCGAGGGTCTCGAGGATTTCGCCCACGGTCGCGTTCTGGGCCTCCAGGGTCAGATTTCCCTCGGCAAAGGTCGCGCCGGGTTTCACCACGGCCCCCGCGGGCGCTGCAACCAATATCGCTGCCGCCGCAAAGAGGAGGGTCCATGCGATTTTCCGGATGTATTGTCGGGTTCGGTTCGTGGTCATTGTCCGGGTCCGTTCAACCCCCAAAAGGGCCGCGGCCTTCTGGGCCGGCGGTCCGTGGAACACTCGGTCTCGGGCCGCGAGGCGTCTTCAGCCGCGCGACCGCGATCGGTTTCAGGCGAGACAGGTCCGCGGAGGGGGTGTGAGCGGAACAAACAACGGAGAGATATAGAGAAGCGATCGCTCCACGGCATACGACACCGCAGGCGGCAGCGCTTCGAATCGGGGAGATGCGGGGACCATGAATCCGGAGAGTGCGGAGAGATTCGACTCGCTGCCCGGATCCCGGCCGGTCCGGATGACGCTTTTCAGGCCGGCGGCGACGGAGAGGGAGGTCAGGGTGTTTTCCATACCGTCGCGAAAGGCGCCCTCGCCGGTTGCGGACCGGGCCAGTTGACGGACGGAAACGATCGCATCCGTCAGGCCCACTTCGCCGTCCCGGTTCATATCGGCGGGATGGTACAATGGCAGCCCCGCAGAGAGGATCGCCAGCGCGAGCAGAAAATGGATGGGGTTTCTAAGCAGCCGCATGGTTCCTTCGGTCCCGGTTGCAGACGTTCGACTTCGGAAAAAGTGCCGTCTGAGGGGCGATCATAGGCCCCTCAAACGAGAAAGTCAAAAAGAATTTACAGTCGTTTTGATCTGCCTCAAGCGCCGGTTAGGACGGGGCATCCCCATCGCCGTTCGAAGCCGCCGGAGATGGGGCGTCCATCGGTCCGCGCCAGCTGCACCTCGCTACCGCGACCCGGCCACCGACTGCAGGATGTACAGCAGCTCCGCCTGGTCGATCCTGTTGTCCCCGTTGACGTCCGCGTCGAGATAGATGGGCGCCGGGGTCATTCCGGCTGTAGCCTGGAGCGCGAGGACCGCGTCGGTCAGGTTCAACAGGCCGTCATGATTCATGTCTCCGCTATTGGCGCCGACCGTTCCGGCGATCCTGCCCTGGCTGATCCCGCCGGCGAAGGTATGGAATTTCCTCTGCGGGAAGCTGTAACCTCTCTTCATTGCGGTGACGGTGACGATGTCCCCATCGTTCACCCCCAACACGAAGAACCGGCCGTTGCCATAGGTGGTGCCGCCGCCGAACGCCCCCGCGTCATTCCGGTAGGTTACGGCGTAGGGCACCCCGGGATGGAGCGCGCTCTGCGCCGTGACCACGACACCCGCCACGTTCGCCCCGGCCGAATCCACGACCCGCCCGGCAATGCCTCCCCGGGTCGTAAAGTTCACCGGCCAGGAGGCCGTTTCCGTGGTCGTGTAGAGGCCGCAGGGTGCGCCGGCGGTGATATCGGTCGTAGAGTTCTGGATGGCCGTGTAGGTGGGACGGTAGTTGGTCATGGCCATCTTGACGGTAAAGCTGCTTCCCAGGGGCACCCCCGACAGCGTGAAGGTGCCGTCGGCGTTCGAGGTGGTTGCCGGGGTGGTGTTGGGATTGTTGGCCAGCGTGACGGCAACTCCCTGCAGAGCCGTCCCGTTCGCGGCTGCCGTCACCTGCCCCGAGAAACTGATCCCGGTGGTGCCGCTGTAGGTGAACTGTCCCTCCGCGAACGAGGCGTTCTCTCCCGCATCCCGGGCGCTGATCCAGTAGCGGTAGCTGCTCCCCGGCGCCAGCGGCTGGGCCTGCCACTCGTCGTTGCTGGCATAAAGGGCCCAATGCTGGGTCGGCGGAATGTCGTACTGGCTCCAGACCGGGTTGTAGCTGTCGTCGTTGAGCTCCACGGCATACTCCGCGCCCCCCGGAACCCCCGTCCAGGTGAAGACGACGGGGCCGCCCGCCTGTCCGGACGGGAAGAGGCCCGTCGGGAACTCCTGCACCCAGCCGGTGACCGGAAGGTTGTAGACGGTGTTTCCCGAGGGTTCCGCCACGGTGATCGTGTAGGTGGGCGCTGTGACCGGGATCGATGTCCCGATGAGCGGCGGCTGGGTCTCGTTCCACCAGACATTGACCAACTGACCGTCCGAGGTCTGCTGATGGAACGTCAAGCTCAGGGAGCCCGTGATCCCGGGGCCGGTCACGGTGACGGAGGTGACCTGCTGGGTCGCATCCTCCAGCGTGAAGGCGGCATGGTAGCCGTCCGGCCAATGCTGCGACGTTACCTTCACGTCGTGTTGCCGCTGGTTGCCGTAGATGCGCCAGGTGCCGTTCTCATTCCTGAAGAGGAGGGTTTCCGGATCCACCTCCTGCTGGCCGCCCATGGTTATGGTCCAGGTGACTTCGACCGTGGCCGTGTCCCCCTGGATCGAAATCGATCGGATCACATAGGCCATCTGCCCACCCGCGGCGATCAACCCAAGGACATTGTTTTGGAAGTTCGTTTTCGTCTCTCCGTCTTTGAGGTAGTCATTGGAGACGAAGCTCAGGAATCCCGCCGCGTTTCCGGCATTGATCGCCGCGACGGCGGTGGCGAAACCGTTCTGGATCGCCTGCTCGTCGGCTCCCAGGGCGGTGCCGGTGATTCCGCCCTGGTGGATGCCGCCGGCGTAGATATGGTACGTCCTGTTGCCGAACGTCCAGCCCGTTTTCGTAGCCCTGACGGTGACCAGATCCCCCGGCAGGACGTTCTTGATCACGTACCGGCCCGCGTCGTCGCCCGAGGCCAGCGTTGACGTCGCGGAACAGTTGTTTTCATAGCAGACCGTGTAAGTCTGGCCGTACTGGCTGGTCGCCGAAACCACCACCCCACCGATGGGGTTTCCCGCTTGGTCCCGGACCCGTGCCCTGATGATCCCCTTGCTGGAGTCAACGCTCCAGGTCGTCAACTGGTTGGCCGGGAAGAGATTGAACGCCTGCTCCACGGTGTTCACCATGTTTCCGGTGGAACTCATGTCCGCGGTGTAGGTCGGCGTATATCCGTCCTTGGAGAGCTTCAGGTGAAACGGAGTCCCTGCCGGCAGGCCGGTCAGCATGTAGTATCCGTTGGCGTTCGAGGTGGCCATCCGGAGCGGGACGCCCCTCGTCTCGATCAGCGCCCCGGCAACGGGAGCGGGGGTTGCAGCGCTGTCCATCACATAGCCGCTGAAGGAGATCGTCGGCGGCGGGGCTCCAAAGAAGGACTCCTCGGATACACAGCCACTCTGCACGGACACGATGGCGTCGTTGAACTCAAACGTGTAGCCGGCCAGCGTCGCCGTCAATTTCACCAGCTTTCCGTCAGGAACGCCCTTTACCATGTAAATGCCGTCAGAGGCCGCTGAGGATCCGCCGCCGGTGTAAGTCACCGTGTAGGTCGCTCCCAGTGTTGCCGGGGGAATAAATTCTCTCGCCGTAATCGTCGCCCCGGGCAGGAACGTCGTCGGAGTGCTCTTCAGGGCGACCCTTCCGATGATCATACCGTTACCGGTGCCGTTTCCGAAAGCGTCATACTGGGCCTGTGTGAATAGAACAAACGGCAGGAGCGCATTGATGTCGGCGTTCCAACTCATATGCTTGCTCAGCACAGTGGCATAGGTCGTCGCCACGGAAGGCGGCGAAACAACGAGGCGGAAGGCGGACGGAGCCGCAGGTATTCCGGTAAGGCTAAAGTTCCCATTGGCGACTGTCGTTGTAAAACCGTAGGTCATACCGTCCGGCACCGGGATGGCTGTCACGGTTGCCCCTTGGACAGGCTGCATGCCGTTGATAGACGGCCAGCCAGGTGAGGTCATGACCGAACCGTTGAAGGAGAGCGTCGGGGTGCCGTTGTAGGTGAAGCTGCCCTGGGCGAAGGAGTCGTTATCCATCCCGTCGGTTCTGACGGTCGAGACGATGTTGAAGTAATAGGTCCTACCGTCCTCTAAGGCGGGGCCCTCGCCGTCATCGTTGTAGACAACGCTCGTCGTCGTGGAGGGGAGTCCCTCCTTACTCCAGACACGGGTCCAATTCGTGTCTGAGACCTGTACCGAGTAAGAGGTGGCGTTTGCGATACCGGTCCAGGAGAAGGTCGGCGTGGGGTTGGTCACGGTCCCCATTGGCGACAGGATCGTCGCAAATTCTTGGACATAGCCGGTGATTGGCTGAGAAACCATCACCAGCGTGTTGTCGGCCTTTTTTGTCGCCGTAAAGTTGAAAGTCACCGTGCTTGCCGGCGGCGCGTCGTTGCTTAAAGGTACCGGGGTTCCCGTATATTTCTGAGAAACAGATAGATCATCCGAGTAATTGTAGTGGCCGGTGTCCCAGCCCCAGGAGTCGAGATACACCCTCAGGTAGGTCGCGCCCGCTGGAAGGACGCCGACGTTGATGGTCGCCTTCTGTATCCCATTGATATACAGCTCCGCGACACCGGAAACAGGGTCATAAATGATTTTTTCATCGAACCAGGTGTCCCAGATGGGATCGGTCATGGCCTTGGAGTAGTCGAAATGGGCTGCATAGCGGCCCAGGTAGAAGCCAAGGGCAGGCACCGTGTTGGCGCCGGTGTAGTCATAGTTCGCATGGGAGACGAAAACGGACTGCGTGCTGTTGTCAGACGCAAAATTAACGTCATTGCCGAAATAAAGGGCGAATACACCGTCGAAGTAGTTGTTGTTATAGTGGACCTTCGCCTTCCGCTGGACAACGATCGGCGCATACGGATTGATCTGGAAAGCCCTGCTCAGGACCTTCCCCCCATTGTCCTGCACGGCCTGATCCACCTTGAGCATGCCGTCACTTTCCGCCACTGAGTTCCCGGATGGCGTCCAATTGGAGGAATCGACGGTGTTGTTGTCAAAATTATCGAAAAAAACGGCAGCAGGCAGTTCCCAGTAGTTGCCGGCGCTGTTGAAGATAAGGGAGGTTTCGTTGAGATAGTCGGTACTGTTGACGGAAACGGCGCTGTAGGTGTTCTGCCCGGGGTCATCCACGGTCAGCCAAGCATTGTAGGAGCCGCCCGCATAAGACTGGTCTTGCCAGTGATGCGAACGGACATTGAAAGAGCTTTCGGGCGCTTTTTCTTCAAGGTACAGATAGGGAAAGCGTGTGGGGAGGCTGTTGAAGACGAGTCCGCCGGCAATCGTGTAAGCCTCGGGCAGGTTCGTCCATTCGCCGGCTCCATCCTTCTTATAGGAGAAGGTGACCGTGGTGCCGCTGTTCACGATCCTCAATTCAAGGGTCGTGGCGGAAGGGGTCAAACCGGTGAAAACAGTGGGGGTTCCCGACCAGAGGGTCGTTCCCTCCCCTTCGTCGTCAAAGATGGCCGCGCTGAGTTCAAGCCGGCCCGCGGCGTTCCAGACGCCTCTGAAGCGGGGCTGCGGTCCGGCCGCACCCGGCGCCGCGGCGCCGATCTCGAACCGGTACTCCTTCGCGGAGTCGGTGATGCCAGAAAAATTCTGGAGTTTCAGAGCGTAGGTCCAGGAGTCTGCGGGTAAGGGCGGAGTCCCCGTACCCTGCAAGAGGGCGCCGCCCCGGTCCGCGGAAGGCTGAACGGTGGCAATCTGCGAGGTTGGGTTCAAGGTCACGGTGGAAACACCCATGTCCGGAATGTTGCCGAAGATAAACGCCACGTCATTTTCGTTTTTTTGCAGGATGGCTCCGGCGGGAAGCAGAATATTGTTGACAGGGATGGGGGACCCGGTCCCGGCAGTGCCGTCGGAAAAATCATAATTGATCTCCCGCGGCCCGGACGGATCGTAATAGTACAGGTGCTTGACATCCACCGAGAAGGCCGAGACAACGGTCACGGCGCCCCCGAGAAGGAGAAGAATAAGGATACATGACACCGCGACAAACACTTTCCTGAACTTCTGCGAGAACATAGGAAATACCTCTTGGAAATGACTGGAATGGTCAATGGTGGAAAGTTGCTCTTCTCCTGTCACCTTCTTGAACCTAAGCATTCAAGATGATGGACCAATTACGTTGGTTTTGCCCGATGAAACCGGCACCTCTTTGGGTGGGATCTAAACCTATATTTTCGGGAAACGCAAGCGCTTTTCGATGGAAGGTGTGATGCAGTTCACACGTCCGAAATCCGTCGCCTGTTGCGTCTCCGCGGGATCACTCCTCGTCCTCCACCAAGTTGAAATTATTTCACGATTTCCTCGACTTCACGGTCCCGGCCGGCATAGGGTATCATTCCAAGACTCGGAAGATTTTCCCGCCATCGGGGTGGATGTCCCAAGACGATGGATGCTGTACCCTGGGGCCGATACCGCAATGATCCATGAGGAGTCATTCGAACGCCATGCGCCTCAAGACCATTATCGGAGGGAAGGGGAAAATTCTAAAGATTCTTCTGCTGAAAACGGCGAGAAACTGCTTCGTCCTTTAAATTCTTGCTCGTTCTACCGGATCCGCTCGCTGAGCGCATCCAGGTCCCGGATCAGGATGGTCTTGCTGGAAAGGTCGATGAGGTTCTTTTCGCGCAGGGCGCGGAGCTCCTTGTTGACGCTCTCGCGCGACGTGCCGATCATGCCTGCGAGCTCCTTCTGGGTGACGCCGAGGCGGATGTATCCGGTCTCCCCTTCCCGGAGGCCGCTCGTCGTGGCCAGGTCGATCAGCTTCTTGGCCAACCGCGCGGTGACGTTCAGGAAAAAGATATCCTCCAGGGTATCGTCCGCCTTGCGCAAACGCCTGGAGAGGGCGGAGAGGATGGCCTTGACCGCGGTTTCGTTGCTCATGACGAAGCCCAGGAAATCCTTCCGGTTCAGGCCATAGAGGTGAGTCTCCTCGACCGCGACGGCGTCCGCGGAACGGGGCATGCCGTCGAGCAGGGCCATCTCCCCGCAAAAATCGCCCGCGGAAAGCACGGCCAGGATCATCTCGTCCCCCTCCCGGGACTGGCGCGCGATCTTGATTTTCCCGGCGATGATCATGTAGAGGGAGTTCCCCTCGTCCCCTTCCCGGAACAGGGCATCCCCCTTGCGGAGGATCTGCTTCTGGAGGAGCGCTGCGATGCGCCGGCAATCCTCGGGCCGCAGAGAACGGAACATGGGGACCTGCTTCAAGAGGACTTCAGGATGGGTCATCTCTTCCCCTCCCCCGGCCCGCTCTGGGCCGGCCTGCAATGTGGGGTCGCTATGGCTGGATCGAAATCGTCGCGGGCTTTGCCTTGCATTCGATCTCTTTGAGATCGTCGCCCATGAGTTGCACCTCGGGGATGTCGATCTGGGTCGTCTGGCTCCCCTCGATCCCCTTCTTGACGGTGAAGTCGAGTGTCAGGATCGTCACCGCTTTGCCCTGGATGCCCCGGGCGCCGGCCATGACGACGATCAGTTTGCCGGGCGTCTTGTCGTTGATGATGTGCATCAGGGACTGCGTGGCCGGGGTCTTGTTCCCCTCCTTGAAGGTGAGAAGCTCCTTGTCGTAATGGAGGACCAGCTTCACGCCCGCCAGGTTTCCGACCTGGTCGATGATCACGGGAACCCGGATCTCCTGGCCGGCTTTTGTCTTCAGCGAGGGGATCTGAAGCTCCGCCGCCCCGGCGACGTCGACCGCGAAAAGCCCGGAAAACCAGCAGAGAGTGACGACCAGCCAGGCCATCCGCTGCAGATGCCCGATGGAGCCGCGGTTTCCCCGTCCGTCGACAGTCCCTTTACGTTTCAGATCGATCATTCCGATGATTTCCTCGACCCTTCATGCCGGCTCTGCCCCGGTCCCCGAAAGAGCTGACCGGCAGCGCATCTGTGGTTTTTTATGCGCAGTCACGGAAATAGTCAAGCGATTGCCGCAGAAAGCCGCACGGCAGCTTTTCCTTCCGCGCCTCACGCCTCGAGATCGGTTTCCCGCTTGATGATCCGGGTGACGCGGAACACCTCCTCGATCGTGGTCACCCCGGCCATCACCTTCCGGGCGCCGTCGTTCAGGAGGTTGGTCATACCCCGCTTCATCGCCTCGTCCTGGATCTGGTTCGCGTCGGAGGTTTTCAGGATCAGCCGTTTCAGCGGATCGTCCAGCACGAGGATCTCGAAGATTGCGGTCCGGCCGCGGTATCCGGTGTTCATGCAGGCGGCACAGCCCTGCTTCCGGTAGAAGAGGTAGCGGTCGAGCCGGCTTCGGTCGATCCCCAGGTTGGCGAGCGATTCGTTGTCGGGGGTGTAGACCTCCTTGCATTTCGGGCAGAGGACCCGCACGAGGCGCTGGGCGATGATCGCGATCACCGACGAGGTGACCAGAAAGGGTTCGATCCCCATGTCGATCAGGCGCGTGACGGCGCTCGCCGCGTCATTCGTATGGAGGGTGGAGAAGACGAGATGCCCGGTGAGCGACGACTGGATCGCGATCTCCGCCGTCTCCCGGTCGCGGATCTCGCCCACCAGGATGACGTCCGGGTCCTGCCGGACGATGGAGCGGAGCCCTTGGGCGAAGGTCAGGTCGATCTTCGGGTTGACCTGGATCTGGCCGATCCCGTCGATCTGGTATTCGATCGGGTCCTCGATCGTGATGATGTTCACCGCGGGCTTGTTGATACTCGTAAGCGCCGCATACAGGGTCGTTGTCTTGCCGCTTCCGGTCGGCCCGGTGACCAGGACGATCCCGTAGGGGGACTTGATCAGCCGGTCGAAGATGGCGACCTTCCGTTCGTCCATCCCCAGGTCGGAGAGCATTAGGATCGACGCGGTCTTGTCGAGGAGCCGGAGGACCACCCGCTCGCCGAAGGCGGTCGGGATGGTCGAGACACGGATGTCGACGCTCCGGTCGGCGACCTTGATCTCGATCCGGCCGTCCTGGGGCAGCCTCTTTTCGGCGATGTTGAGCTTCGCCATGACCTTCACGCGCGAGACGAGCGGCGAGTGGATCTTCCGGGGGAGGCTCAGGATGTCGTAGAGGATGCCGTCGATCCGGTAGCGCACTTTGACGCTCGCCTGGTAGGGCTCGATGTGGATGTCGCTCGCGCGGTCCTTGATCGCCCCGGAGAGGAGGAGGTTCACCAGTTTGATGATCGGTGCATCGCTCGTCTCGTCGAGGAGGTCGCCAGTCTCCTCGATCTCCGATATCAGGCTGTCCGTCGACTCTTCGTTCATCTCCTGGAAGAATTCCTTGGCGGTGCTCCGGGAGAGGTCGTAGGCGAGGTTGATCGCGGCCTGGATCGCCTCCTGGGTGGCGAGGACCAGCGGCCGCCCCGGCAGGCCGAGGAGGCGGCAGAGATCGTCGGCCGCCTGGAAATTGGCCGGATCGTTGACCGCCACGACCGATCCCTGCGGGGTCTTGACCGGGACCATCTTCTGCTTTTTCAGGTACTGGATCGAAAAAAGCGCGGTGAAGCCGGTGTCGATGTGGTCCGTGGGAAGCGTCTCCCAGAAGGGGATGCCGTAGGCTTCGCCGACGGCCGCAAGCAGCAGCGTCTCCGGCACGCACTTCTTCTGGATCAGCAGCTCTACGATCCCGGAGCCGTTCGCGCGGGCGAGATTCCGAACTTCCGCGAGAAGTTCCGCGGAAACGCCCAGCGCCATAAGCCGCGCGTCGAGGGCGCCGATCGGGCTGCGCTGAGCCGCAGCCCCGTTCCCCTGAGCCGTGAACTGGTCGAGCGGTCCGGGTGCCTCCCGGGGCCTTCCCGCATCGCTCTTCATCTCCGGCATTGCGTTACTCAATCCTCAGTTCCTCAATTCCTTTTCCGATTCCTTCTCCAGTTCCTTCTCCCCGGTCTCCTTGACGACGCGGGCCGGCATATTCCTGATCGTCCCCTCCTGGACCCCCCGGATGTAGTCCGCCTTTTCGTCCTTGATTTTGCTTGCATCCCCCGGTGTCTGGACGATCTTGGGGGTGATGAACACGAAAAGGTTCGTCCGGGTGCCGGAGGTGGACTTCGTTTTGAAGAGCCATCCCAGAAGCGGGATGTCGCCCAGGCCCGGCACCTTGGAGGTCCCGGCCTCGGAGTCGTCCTGGATCATGCCGCCGATCACGACCGTCTCCCCGCTCTTGACCACGACCGTCGTCTTGGC
>JAJFTY010000097.1 GCA_021372695.1 Deltaproteobacteria bacterium | reverse complement strand
TTCGACGTCTTCATAGCTGTTGGTTACCTCCCGCAGAATTGATACGAATGGGCCGTTGTTATTTCGGTTTGCTGAGACGGTTTGACTGGATTTCTCGAACCGGTCATTGCATCGCAGCCCCGAAGCGGCGTTATCGCCGTGCTGGTAATAGGGTCAACCGCAGTCCCCCCCGTGAGCAAGGAGCATGCCGATGATTTCCACATTGCAAAGTGCTGATATTAATAGATTATAGGGAGATGGCGGCGGCGGACTGCCCGGGAAGAACGGATCAAAACATTTGCTCGCCCAGGATAGCGGCAGTGTTTTTCATCACGATCGACAGGAAGGTTGCGAGATACAGGACATATTTCAGTAAGTGCAGCATATGCTGCACCGCAGAGGAAATACTTGGGTAACAGTTCAGGAAACAGCGGGGCCGCTCTTTGGCAGGTCGAAAATAATATGTGCCGATTTGCCGGGATGGCCCGGTTCGCGGCACATCGATACGAATGTCTTTCCCGGCTTGCAGCCGGGCTTCATCGCCGACAGGGAAAAGAAGTGGGGGTAAAATAGAGGGGGGGACGTTCCGACTGTGACTCGTGTCAGAATGCAAATGGATCGGCCAGCTCAACGCAGGCCGACTGGAGGGGTTTTCAGGCGGATATTGCTTTCTTCCTGTTGATTCCTGGGGGTTGAACCGAGTCCCCGCTGATTCGTTTCAGCTCCGCCAGCCATCTCTCCGCCACTTTCTTATTGAAGGGACCGATCTCGATCCGGTTCTTGTCGACAGTCGTTTCATCGAGCGTCAGGACGATCCTGGAGCAACCGAGGCGGGCTTCCATCCAGGATTGAGCCGTCGAGCTATCCTGGATGGCGCTGTTCTCGAGGGTCCAGCGATCGCGGTCGGTCACCCCAGAATAGGTCAGCGATACTCCGCTCAGGGTATAGATGCCCTTGCTTCTTCGCGAGAAGACGGCTGCGCCCATCACGCCGCAGAGGCCCATGACCCAGCCAAGGACACTGATCGCCGAAAGCGACCCGAAACTATCCGGCCACAACTGCGCCCCGCCATGCCCCGCCTTTGCCAGAAAAAGCCCGCTCACGGAGATGAGCATGGCAACCACCATCCCCGCAAGGTAGAATGTTTTCGCTTTCCTGCTCTCGAGAATCTTCTTCCTGTTGCCCGGTTTCATATTCGTTTCACCGCCCCTTCCTGCTGCTCGACTGCATGGCGAGAGAGGCCTCGACCCTTCACCCTTCCCGGCGATGCGTCAGTACGCACTCGCAAATGGGTGAAAACTTCGCACACTGCTTTGTCGCTTCGGCGGCTGCTATGTATTGGGGATCGAAGATGGGTTATAAGGGCCCCTGTGCCAGCCAGGGGCCCTTATAACCAAGAAGCGATATGCAATCAAGCTCTTTCTCTGACTTAATCGACAAGCCCTTCGCTCTTCATCTGGTTGTACTTCGCGGTAAAGGCCTTGGGGCCCTCGAGAGCGAGGCACAGAACGATTCCGATGGCCAATCCCTTGGCAGGGCCGGCCACGGCCAGGGCGCCGCCGATGAGCGTCGTCAATCCCCGGTCCGCGTTGTTCCGGACCAGACCCATGGCAATGTAGCCGCAGGCAAAGGCCTGGATAATCAGGGTAAAGGACAGAGCGATCGGGAGCGAATCCTTGAAAATAGCCACCAGGGGCAGGATCAGACAGCTGAGGAACTTCATGATGTTGAAGCTGCCCGCACCGCCGAAGATGGAATCCATCGCCTTGCGGCCCAGTTTGTAACGCTCCGTGACGGCCACCGTCATGGCCGCCCACAGCGGTCCCGCCAGCGTCGGGGTGGTCGCGAAAACACCCTCGAGGAAGTTTCGGAGCGCGCACAGCAGGCTCAAGCGGTTCGGGTCGCGGTCGACGATTTCGTCGTGGCGGAACTCTTCATTTGCGTTCTTGATGCACGTTGTCCCGATGACGACGTCGCCGAAGGCAATAATGTAGGCGATCAACGCCATGGGAATGGCGCCGACCCAAATTTCCCAAGAAGGGAGTCCCACGCCGAAAATGGACACGTTGTTCCATACTTCGGAAAATCGGGGCATGAAAATAATGTCGGAGGTAAATGTGGGCAGTTTCACTTCCCCTACGCTCCAAGCGACGATAATGCCGACCACGAGACCGGGCACCATCCCGTAGTTCGCCACTTTTACCCAGAAATCCGCCTTGTCCAGCTTCTGGCTCTCCCGCACTTTTTTGATGAACACCTGGGAAAACAACAGGTAAAGCGCGATCAGCCCGCCGACGGTGATGCTGATGGGGTACTTGTTGAAGCCGAACCCGGGCACGTTGCCGAACACGTACTTCCCGATGAGGGCCGAAATACCCGCACCCAGGATGATCCCGGCCTGCAGGGGGATGGGGACGATGTCCAGGAGCTTTTTGGCCAGCCCCGTGATCCCGAGAACCAGGAACAGGGCGCCGACCATGATCTGCAGGGCGATCATGGCATGAATCCTCTCCGGCCCCATCGCATACTGCTGGATATAGGCCATCGTCAGGGGGATGGCCGGGGTGATCCAGCCCGGAATGATCGGGTCTCCCATGATCTGGTGCAAGCAGTAGGTCAATTCGTGGAAGGCCACGATCGTCAGGGCCACTTCAAAAGAAAACCCGAAGAGGTCCTGCAGGACCGCGATGGCGCCGATGCCGGTGACGAACATCACCATGGCCTGGAACATCTCGGTCATTTCCCATCCCCAATGAATAAAGGGGGTTTCCTCCCCGTCATTCCTTTTCTTCACTCCTGGTAAGAAAATTGCCATACACTCATCCTCCCTTTCACCTTGTTAGAATGAATCACCAACCATGCGAGTGTTTCTCATCCCTTGCCTATAAATAAGCCCGCACTTATATGATTTTGCCTGAAGTTCCACAACTGCCTTTTTTGCATCCCAGGTCAGATGCGCCGTTACACCCCCTTCCCTGATGAATGTCCATCGGCACAACCCCGCATGCAGCCAGTCAGACCCTCACATTCGCCGTCATCAAGCGGATTGGCCGCTCATCGCGAAGAGGCAAGACGCGCATTCGCCTTCGCGGCAGGACAGGAGCCTTGAATGAATGCAATCGCACGCTGCCAATGGCGCCAAGCCGGAGAGCAAGGAGCATGCCGCAGGCACCACCCGCTTAACCATATAAAATTATTGCATTATATAAAGATGCCCGGTGGCGGCCCCGCGATCCCGGTAGAGCAAAACATTCATGACAATGAATTCGGGAAACACGCGGAATCAAGGATCGAGAGGGAAGAGCGCGATTCAGAAGTAAGATCACATACGACAGGTCAAATGATCCACGACCGGATGAAATGCTCGTATCCTCTGTGACGACGCAATGGCTGCAGACCGACACGTGCAGTTGCAGGGGGGAAACTCTCGATAATCGAATATATTACGGACAGGATGAAAGTATGAGCGCATGGGGCCGCCATGGATTCGCGGAACCTCTTCGATCCGTCGAGTGCCTATGCGATCAAGAAAAAACCAGGATCCACTCGTTGCGGCATCTACGGCTTGTCGTCCGAACATCGCCTGCTTCGACGCGCAGGAACAATCGAGCAGGGATGATCTCGGGGATCCGTTTCCCCCGGCCCAGGACTGATGCCCTGGACCGGGAGAATGGGAGAGAGGTAATCAACAGACAGAGCGGGATCAGGATCAGCAAGAGGGATGCCAGGGCCACCGCATGCACAGGAAGCCGACAATATTATTGATGTTTTCTAAAAGCAGGTCATCCCCCGGCGGAAAGGGTCTAAACGAAATCGTTTATACGCGCATGCGCCAGGTCGCGTCGATCCGGACTTCGCCTCAAAATAGATGAAACAATACAGGAAATTAGAATAAGAGTTGCGCATACGCTTCAGTACTTGATGATTTGATTGCCTGGCGAGATTGCAGCCAAAAAGCGAAGAAAAGGATTTGCCCGGAACGAGGAGCATTTGCTTCTTTTGTACAAGATTCTGATTTTGTTATGCATTTACTCGTCTCGTTCTTTCGGCAAGCTGTGCAAGTGAGAAGCATTTGCTTCTCGCTTTCCTCCCCGCACGGGCTGCCTAAAAAAATATCTCGTAATATCATCAACTTAAAAATGAGGCGCGCCCGGGCACAGCGATTGCTCTAGAAGAAACTGACGGAAAAGCCGAAAGAGGAGGCGACATCATGGAAGCGCCGAAAAAAACCGCAACAATCTATCAGTGGATCGCCGACCCGACCCAAGCCGGCCTCGGCAAGACAAGGGCCCGCGTGGCCGAAGTCATGACAGCCGACGCGATCCCCGGCAGGGTATTCGTTCCCGCTGGCGGGGCTGCGACGAGGGTGCGAAGGATCCCCGAACGTCTCGTGACGTACGAGAAGCGGGGGGCCGTGGGCATCATCACTGCGCGGGCGGAAAACGTCGGCGACCTTTACGATGAAATCGAAGCCCTGCTCGACCGGATCGAAGGGGACGAAGAAATCCAGGTCGTCGCCATTTACGGCCTGAACGGACTTTTTGCATCGCTTCCCATCCGTTGAAGGCCGCATTGCAGGCCTTGCCCGCCGGGGCGGATCTTCGAGCGGCATCGAGGAACGCCCCGTCCCGATACCGCATGAAGTCATGAGTTGTCACGAGGCAGAAGGTGGGGGGAGGAAATAAACCTTGCCAATCGCGATAAAAGGCGTATGATTCCCGATGCGTGGTGCCGGGAACCCACCACCCCAACGCACGCATGACCCGTAAAAACGCACCCTCAACAGAAGACCGCAAGGCATCGGCCTGGAAGCCCCAGGAATACCAGGGCGATCTTCACGCAAAGGACAGGCTTCTCACCTCCGTCCACAAGATCAGCAATCTCCTTACCCGACCCGTCTCCCTTGACACCGTTCTGACCGCCATCGTCGAGGAAACCGCCCATGTCTTCGGCTATGACCGCGTCGCCATTTACCTGGTCAGCAAGGACAGCAAGCTTCTCGAGTGCAAGTACGAAATCGGCTTTACGCCCGAAGAGATGGAGATCGCTTTCCAGAGGCCCTTCAGCCTGGAACGCCACGAGTGCATCGAGACCCTCGTGGTCAAGACGGGCGAGAACGTCTACATCCGCGATTACAACGCAGACAGCCGGGTGACCTACCTGGACAGGAAAGTCAGCGCGAAGCAGAACCGTTTTGCCACCATCGCCGTCCCCCTCCGCCTGAGGGAGTCCGTCATCGGTCTCATCGAGGCGGACCGGGGCGGGTATCCCCTGGTCCTCACCGAGGAAGACATTCAGCACCTCTCCATCTTCGCCAA
>JAJFTY010000088.1 GCA_021372695.1 Deltaproteobacteria bacterium | reverse complement strand
GGAACACTCAAGGGCGGAGGGCACCGGTAGATGAGAAGGTCGTGCCAGATATAGAGCCGGTCCTTTGTCACATCGTATATGTAGCGATAACGGTCCAGGTAGCCGGGAACCTCGTCGTCACGCCCGTAGTCGCTGCTTACCCACTGGACATATCGAAAGCTGTCGGGGATACCGTTCCCGTCGGCGTCAGGCGCAAAGAAAAAACCGTTGTTGCAGCCGTCGGCAAAATAGCACTCTCCGATGACAACGCCCGGACCCCCGGCTGCGGGGAAATAATAGAGCCGGTATCTCGGGAAGAACCCCTCCCATCTTATTTCCAGTCTTTCGCCCGACTGAGCGCTCACGGGCTTGCCCAGAGTTCCCCTTTCACCGAAAAGGTTACCGTCCTCAGCCGTCACGGGGTCGAAGGCAAACCTTTTTAGCCCCTTTTTCTCCAGGGCATCAACCTCTTCCTCGAGACGGCCGAAGGCACGCGCATGACTCTCCGGTGCGCCGGAAATAGTGTCGGCTTCATGGAACCCGGACATATCACCCGGAATCTGCGCGCAACAGGTCAGAAAAATGAGCGCACATACCGTGAGCCATGCCCGGATAAATCCTGAGTATGTACGTCGGAGAAAACCGATCACTTACCCTGCCCCGGCTTGCAGACCGCGCAATCTTTCACCTCAACGGTGAGCGGATCACCGTCCGCCGCGAGCCCCTTCAGGCGAATGACATTCGGGCCGACGGTCAGGGTGTGATTTTCATAATCGTGGCTTCTCAAACGGATGGCTCCAACGTGGCGGTAAAGCGTAGCCGAGCCGGGTGAATCCGGTTCAAGCCTGTAGTATTCGAAGACGCCGGGAGAAGGACTCTCCACCCTGATGATGGAAAGTCCTTTTCCCGACTCGTATAGCAAAGTTTCTCTTACGGACGCAAGGTAGATTGAATTTATGAAGTCAAGACGAATGACCGCCCCGTCCTCTACGGGAACAGAAACAAGGGCTTTGTCCGCATCGCCTCCCGATATTTCCAGGCAGGCCGCGGCGGCGATTCCCACTACCCACATCAGGGACAAAACCCCGACACAGATCCCGGTACGCACCGCCGCCATCTTTTCACCTCGGGACAAAACCGGCCAACGCCTCGCCGTCAGGCCTTAAGCCGCTCCACAAGAGCTTTCAACTCATCCGCCAGGGCCTTCGGCAGACGGTCGCCGAACTGGGAGAAATGCTTCTCCATGTCCTTTGCCTCTTCCTTCCAGGCGGCGTTATCGACCCGCAGCAGTTCTTTCATGTCTTCCACCGGTACATCATTCAGGCCGGCGAGATCGAGGTCTTCCACCGCCGGCATATAGCCTATGGCGGTTTTCTGTGCCCCTGCCTTGCCGTCGACCCGCTCGCACATCCATTTCAGGACGCGGCTGTTTTCACCGAAACCCGGCCAGAGCCATCTGCCGTCTTCGGTCTTTCTGAACCAGTTCGTGTAGAAGATTCGGGGCGCCTTGTCACCGAGGCGCTTGCCCATTGCGAGCCAGTGGTCGAAATAGTCACCCATGTGATATCCGCAGAAAGGCTTCATGGCAAAGGGATCACGCCGCACATCACCGATGGCGCCGATGTTTGCGGCCGTTGTCTCCGATGATGCCGTCGCCCCCATGAAAACGCCGTGCTCCCAGTTGAATGCCTCGTGGACCAGGGGTACCGCAGAGGCGCGGCGGCCGCCGAATATAAAAATGTCGATGGGAACCCCTTCGGGTTTTTCCCAGTCAGGGCTGATGATCGGGCACTGGTGCGCCGGGGCCGTAAAACGGGCGTTGGCGTGTGCCGTGGGATCCTTGGACTCGGGAGTCCAATCCTGTCCGCGCCAGTCGATGGTGTGAGCCGGCGGCTCCTTCGACATCCCTTCCCACCAGACGTCACCATCGTCCGTCAAGCCGCAGTTGGTGAAGATGCAGTTCTCCATGATGCTGTCCATGGCTGCGGGGTTTGATGAATAGGACGTGCCGGGGGCGACCCCGAAGAAACCTGATTCGGGATTGATGGCATACAGCCTACCATCGGGCCCGATCTTCATCCAGGCGATGTCGTCGCCTATGCACTCGGCCTTCCAACCCTTTACCGTGGGCTCTATCATGGCAAGATTGGTCTTGCCGGAAGCCGATGGAAAAGCGGCCGCTATGTGATACTGCCTGCCCTCGGGGCTTGTGAGCCTGAGGATAAGCATGTGTTCCGCCATCCAGCCTTCACGCCTGGCCATGGCGGAGGCGATGCGCAGCGCAAGGCACTTCTTGCCGAGCAGAGCGTTTCCGCCGTATCCCGAGCCGTAAGACCATATGAGGTTCTCATCGGGAAAATGGCTGATATACTTCTTGTCCATGGGCGCGCAGGGCCAGGACACATCTTTCTCTCCCTTTTCAAGGGGTGCGCCGACGGAATGAAGGCAGGGAATGAACTCCCCTTCCGCTCCGAGCTGTTCGAGCACTTTCGTTCCTACCCGTGTCATGATGTGCATATTGCAGACCACGTAGGGGCTGTCCGTGATTTCGATGCCGATCTTCGCGATCGGCGAGCCGATGGGACCCATGGAAAAGGGGATCACGTACATGGTCCTGCCTTTCATGCATCCGTCATAGAACCCGCGCATGATGCCCTTGAGTTCATCCGTCTCGACCCAATTGTTGGTAGGGCCTGCCTGGTCCCGCTCGCGTGTGCTTATATACGTGCGGTCCTCCACGCGCGCCACGTCGGATGGCTGTGAACGAAAAAGGAAACTGTTGGGGCGCTTCTTTAGCGGTATGGCG
>JAJFTY010000072.1 GCA_021372695.1 Deltaproteobacteria bacterium | reverse complement strand
ATCGACCGGGCGCTCTGCTCCCCCTGCGAAGCCTGTTCTCAGGCCTGCCCGACCACGGCACTTTCCCTCTACGGCGAGGAGCGCGGCGTCGATGAACTGGTCAGGGAACTCCTGAAGGACCGCGTCTATTTCGAGAAGTCCAGGGGCGGGGTGACCCTTTCGGGTGGGGAGCCCACGATGCAGCCGGACTTTGCGGAGGTGCTCCTTGCTGCCTTGAAACGGCATGGCGTCCATACCGCGCTCGACACCTGCGGCCAATGCTCCCGGGAGACGCTGGAGAAACTCCTTCCCCACACAGACCTCATCCTGTACGACCTCAAGGAGGCCGACCCGGAGAGCCACCGGCGGTTCACCGGTGCAGCGAACACCCGGATCCTTGAGAACCTGAAACAGCTGGCCCGTTCCATGCGGGAGTACGGGCGGCCCCGGCAACTCTGGATACGCACCCCGCTCATTCCCGACTGCACTGCATCCGCCGCCAATCTGACACGGATCGGCGGGTTCATCCGGAAGAACCTGGGCACGCTGGTAGAAAGATGGGAGCTCTGCACCTTCAACAACCTCTGCATCGACAAATATGAGGCTCTGGGTATCGGCTGGGGTTTCCGCAACTGCCCGCCGCTGAACGCGGCGGATGCGAAACGCCTTGCGGAAACGGCCGCTGCCTCGGGCGTGGCGCCCGGCATCGTGCATCTCAGCGGACCGACGAACGCACAAGCCGCCCCGAATCCCTGAAAGGCGTTCCCGGCGCAGCCGGGCCCAACATCACCCCGAGACGCCGTACGAAATGAACAGACTGATTGACATGCCGGGGCGCGATTCCTAAGTTGTTGAGGAAGAGTCGGTCCAGTCCATGTCTGAGGTCGTCTGGTTCCGACCGGGGAGGAGGCCTGTAATGAGAGGGACGATACGGTGGTTTGTTCTGTTGGTGCTGGTTCTGGTTTGCGCCGGTCCGGCATCTGCGGGTGAGGTATTTGTCTTCTACGGTGGATCCAAAGAAACGAGCAACGGATCCGACACGTTCGCGTATCAGGTGGAGTATCGCGAAGGGTTGGGCGAAAATTTTGCGATCTCCGCTTCGTACCTGAATGAAGGGCACATACCGGACCATCACCGGGATGGCCTGGCCCCGCTCACGCTCTGGGGCCGCGTCAACGTTCTGAACAGGCGACTGTCGCTGGCCGTCGGGGCCGGTCCCTATTTCTATGCAGATACCACGCAAACGCCGCTCGGGGTTCCAAAAAACGAGCACGGCGTGGGCGGGCTGGTCGGAGCCTCCGCTACCTGGTACTGGGAATCGCGCCTGCTCTTTCAGGCCCGCGTCAACTGGGTGGTGACCACGGATAGCATCGACACGGTGACTGCCCTTGCGGGAATCGGATATCAGCTCGACCCTCCGCCGAAACCGGGCCCGCTGCAGAAGCCGCCGACCCAGAAGGAAAGAACGACCGACAACGAACTGACGCTCTATCTCGGCCAGACGGTCGTCAACAATCCCAGCCACCCGAAGTCGCTGGCCTTCAGCGCCGAATACCGCCGCGGCATTGCCCCGTATCTCGACGTGAGCGCGGCGTGGCTGAATGAAGGGGATAACGACCTGATCCGCCGCAACGGAGCGATCCTCCAACTCTGGCTGGTCAGAGCGTTTCTGGAAGATCATCTGACGTTGGGTTACGGACTCGGTGGCTACTTTGCCGTCGATAGGCGGGGTGATCCCAATTCCGGCGAAGGAGGTTCGGCATTTGCCGCCGGCATCATGTCGGTCACAGCTTCCCTGCGCAACTTCTCCTTCAATCCGAATCTGACGCTGCGGTTCGTGATGAACCGGATACTGACCGATTACAGCAGGGATACCGATATTTTCATGCTGGGGGTCGGCTATCAGTTTTGACACCCTGCCGCGAACGCCTTCAAAATAGTCCGTCCGCAGAATCCGCCGATGACCCGCGATGCCCGGTCGTGGCCGTCCCGCTTTCCGTTCGAGATAACGATTGACAGGGAAAATAGAGTTGCCATACAACGACTCGGTAGAAGCGTGCCGGATCGAGCCTTTCATCGAGGCTCGGACTGCGGAGACGGGGGCCAGCGGGTGAGGAAAAGAGAGAAAACTCAGGGCGAGGAGGAGAGTATTCCGGCAGACAAGGGCCAATCCCCGGCCATGGATAATGTGGCGTATCCCCGAGGTCGCCTCTTTACCTCCGACTTCATCTTCGCAACGCTGGCCAACTTCGCCAACGCCCTCGGCATGCAGATGCTTGTCGCCACCCTGCCCGTGTATGTCATCGGTCTGGGGGGAAGCGCGGCTGAAGCCGGCCTGGTGACCGGCGCGCTCGCCTTCACGTCCCTTCTCTTCCGTCCTTTCGTAGGATGGCTGACCGATGCCTGGCGCCGCCGCCCCCTGGTTCTGATCGGCACCGCCTGCTACGGAATCGCGAGCGGGATCTACCTTCTGGCCGCCGCGATCCCGCTTCTGGTGCTGGGCCGGTTCGTACACGGATTCGGGTTGTGCTGTTACACCACGGCCGCGAACGCCTATATCGCGGATATTGCGCCGCTCGAACGGCGGGCGGAGTCCGTGGGGCTTTTCTCCGCTGCACAGGCTCTGGGCCTCATTATCGGGCCCGTTGTCGGTTTCATGCTGATCGATGCAACCGGTTTCCTGTACCTGTTCTACTTCACCGGCGGGCTCGCCTTCACGGCTTTGGCCATCTCGACCTTCACGCGCGAACGGCGGCAGATCCGGACCAGCAAACGCCGGCCCTGGTCGCCGCGGAGGGACATCATGGCGGTCGAAGCGCTGCCGGTCGCCTGGATGGCACTCTGCATGGGCATGGGCTTCGGGACGATCAGCGCGTTCATCGCAATCTTTGCCCAGTCGCACGGCCTCCAGAACCCGGGCTTCTACTTCATGGTCCAGGCCATCTCGCTGCTCATCTCCAGGACCTTCGCAGGGCGTCTGGCCGACCGGCACGGCCGCACCATCGCCATTCTCCCGGGCATCATCCTCATGGCCACGGCTCTGGCGCTTTTGCCGCCGGCCGATGGCATTGCCTGGTTCGTGATTTCAGCTGCGCTGTTCGGCTTCGGGTTCGGCATGGCTCAGCCCGCGACGATGGCGCTGCTCATCGACCGCGTCCAGCCGGAGAAGCGCGGCCTCGCGACCGGAACGTACTTCACGGGATTCGATGCGGGCGTCGCCATCGGTTCCATCCTGCTGGGCGTGATCGGCGAGCACTGGGGCTTTGGCATGATGTGGTCGCTTGCGGCTGCCTTGACCCTGCTCGGGCTCGCAGGTTTGCTGGCGGGTCGGGGTGGTTCACGACGGGGCGCTGTGCGCCCGGTCGAATAGATTGGTCGCCGGAAGCCCGACCGCCGGCCGACGGTTCGGCGGATTGGCGGATGTTGCGTCATACGTAGCATGATCCCTCACCGGTCTCGGGATTTCTCTTGACAGATATAACTATTTTCCTTAGGCTTTTCGCCAATCATCGGAGGCTCTCGGGAGAAAAGGCACTTTCAACTCAGGGGAGGCACGATCATGGCCGGTTTCATGAACAGCCTTCGGAGGGTATTCAAGGGCCGTCAGCACCCTCGGTATCTCGTCAAAGACGGAACATTCCTCATCATCCGATCAGCCGGAGAGAACGGCGAGGAACAGAAAGTCCAGCTCCTGGACATCAGCGAGGGCGGGATGGCCTTCATCTACCAGGGATCTCCTGCGGAACTCGAAAAGTCTGGTATGCTGAAACTGCTTTCCGGGAGACCGCACGGGGAAAAGATCGAGTTCGAAACCGTCTCGGACCTGCCGCTTCCGGGAGTCGCCGATCTGGCCAATACCCTGCGGCTCAGGGGGGTGAAATTTAAGTGGATGGGATTGTTCGAACAGGCGCAGTTGAAGGACCTGATCGACACCGTGAAGGTGTGTGAGAAGTAGATCGACAGGATGAGCCGGATGAAGGTGAGCGGCCGATTCGCCGAAGATGAGATGAAGCATTTCGAACCCGAGGCCAAGGTGGGGCTGATCGCCACGGTGAACCCCGACGGACTGCCCCACATCACCCTGATCACCGCGCTGCAGGCAAAGACACCCACGGAACTGATCTGGGGCCAGTTCTCGGAAGGCAGAAGCAAGGAGCACGTGAAGGGCAACCCCCGGACCGGGTTCCTGATCCTGACCCTGGACCGGCGCCTCTGGCGCGGGAAGGCCGTCTGGACCCATGAGAGACGAAGCGGCGAAGAGTTCGAGATGTTCAACGACAAACCCATGTTCCGCTACAACGCCTATTTCGGCATTCACACCGTCCACTACATGGATCTCCACGAAACCGAAGGTCAGGAGGCGCTCCCGCTCGTACGGATCGCCGTGGCTTCGCTCCTCACGCGGGTGGTGAAATCGGCCGCGCGGCAGGGCGGAGATAAGCCGATTCTGAAACCCTGGGCTCAGAGGCTCTTCAACAGGCTGGACGCGCTGAAGTTCCTCTGCTACGTCGGCGGCGACGGTTTCCCGACGCTGGTCCCGGTTCTCCAGTGCCAGGCCGCGGACAGCCGGCGGCTCGTTTTCTCTCCGCTGGCGTTCGGGCGGGAGCTCAAAGAGCTGAGGCCGGGAATGCCGATTGCCGTGCTTGGCCTGACCATGGCCATGGAGGATGTCCTGGTCCGGGGAGCCTTTGCCGGATTCCGACGTTTCCGGGGCGTCACCCTCGGAGCGCTGGACATCGACTGGGTCTACAATTCGATGCCCCCCAGGCCCGGCGAGATCTATCCGGAGGAGGAGCTCCGGCCGGTGGTGAACTTTTAAGTTTGCCTTGATAAAAAAGGTCGGCCGTTGTAGTAAGGATGCCGTCGAATAAAACGGCGGAGGGCCACATGTACTGGGAAAAAGAGATTGAAACGATAGAGAGAACACGGCTGAAGCAGTTGCAGTCGGAAAGACTCCGGGACACCCTGGAACGGGCCAAGCGGTCGGTCCATTATGGCAAGCGTTTTGCGGATATCGGGCTCGACGTCAGCCGAATCCGGACGGCAGCCGATGTTCGGGAACTGCCGCTCACGACGAAAGAGGATCTTCGGGAGAACTGGCCCTATGGATTTCTCGCCTGCTCCCGCGATGAACTGATCAGGATGCACTCCTCGTCCGGCACGACCGGCCGGGCCACGGTAATTTTCCATACGACCGGCGACATCGCCGCATGGACGGGCCTTCTCGCCCGTTCGATGTACATGGCCGGGATGCGGCGCAGCGACGTTTTCCAGAACATGATGACCTACGGTCTTTTCACAGGAGGGCTGGGCTTCCATTATGGCGCCGAGAAGATCGGCGCCCTGGTCATCCCTGCCGGGGCGGGAAACAGCAAGCGCCAGATCCAGCTCATGCGGGACTTCGAGACCACGGCCCTCCATATCATCCCCAGCTACGCGCTCCACCTCTCGTCGGTGTTCACGGAGGTCGGGGTCGACCCCAGGCGGGATACGAAGGTCCGGATGGCGTTTCTGGGCGCGGAACCCCATTCGGAAATGATGCGGAAGAAGATCGAGGAGTTCTATGGTTTCAAGGCCTTTAACTCCTACGGCCTTTCTGAGATGAACGGTCCCGGCATGGCCTTCGAATGTCCCGAACAGAACGGGATGCACATCTGGGAAGACAACTACATCGTGGAGATCATCGATCCGGTGACGCTCAAACCGGTGCCCGACGGAGAGGAGGGGGAACTCGTCACGACGACGCTCTGCCGCGAAGGGATGCCGATCCTCCGCTACCGGACCAAGGACCTGACCCGAATCATCCCCGGTCCCTGCCCGTGCGGCCGGACCCATCGCCGGATCGAACGCATCAAGGGGCGCACCGACGACATGATGATCCTCAAAGGGGTGAACATCTTCCCGATCCAGATCGAGAAGAAACTGATGGACATCCCCGGCGTCGGGACCAACTTCCTCATCATCCTCGACCGGATGGACTTCAACGATTCGATGACGGTCAAGGTGGAGGTCCAGAAGGAGTTCTTCGGCGGCGACCTCCGCCAGCTCGAGGTGCTGCGGAAACGGGTCGTGGAAGAGCTGAAGAGCGACATCCTGATCACGCCGAAGGTCGATCTGGTGGAGCAGGACAGCCTTCCGAAGAGCGAGGGGAAGGCGAAGAGGGTGGTCGACAACCGCAAAGACTAGAAGGGGAGGGGCATATGGTTTCGCATCAGCTTTCGATTTTTGCGGAGAACAAGCCGGGGAGGCTGGCGGCCGTAACGCACGCCCTGGCCGACGAGAAGATCAACATCCGGGCGACGACGATCTCCACGTCCGACACCTTCGGCGTCATCAACCTGATCGTGGACGATCCGGCACGCGCCCGGGCGATCCTGACGAAGGCGGGCATGACCGTGACGCTCAGCCCCGTCCTGGCCGTCGTCATTCCCGACCAGCCGGGCGGCCTGGATCGGCTGACGCAGATTCTCTTCTCGGAGAATGTCAACATCAACAACGCCTACGGCTTCGTTCTGGAGGGGCATCGAAAAGCGGTCTTCGTGGTCAGCGTGGACCAGATCGAGAAAGCCGAGGCCCTCCTGGTCAAGAATGGGTTCCAGACGCTGGATGCCGAGGCGCTTTCGGCGATCGAACCCTCTCACCGTACGAACTCTCGAGGATGATGCCATGACACACAAGGATGCGGGGCACTACAGCGACAAGCACGGGGCGGATGTACGTCCCGACGAGAGAGTCGCAGCCGCGGTTCGGGAAAAGGCCAAAGGCGGAAAGATCACCTGCGCCGAGGCCGAACGGACCGGTGCAGGGCTCGGTGTTGCGCTTGCGGAAATCGGCCGGACGATCGATCTGCTGGAGCTCAGGATTGCCCGCTGCCAGCTCGGCCTCTTCGGCTACCCCGACGGGAAGGCTATCCCGCCGGTGGCGACGGTCGATCCGGAGCTCGAAGCGGCCATCCGCAAGGGGCTCGCCGGGGGAAGGCTCCCGTGCAAGGCGGCATGGGAGATCGCCGCTGGCCGTAAAATTCCGAGAATGGGCGTTTCTTCGGCCTGCGAGGCGCTCAAACTGCGGATAAAGCCTTGCCAACTGGGCGCCTTCTGACAGGCTGCTGACCGGGAGCGCAACCCGCAATCCCCGCCGCGCGGGTGGGGATTAGGGGCGCAATAGAAAGCCGAGACGTTTTCCTTGCCGGGAAGCACCGCCCGGTGGGCGGGCTTCCAAAAGGATCATCTGCTGCGTTGCGCTGCGAACCTCATCGCTCGACGTATTTCGATATACGACTCGCTCTTCGGTTCTTGCGCGCCTGGCATCTAACCCTTTTTGAGCAGCCTGTTCGCACCACATAAAGGCACCTGTGGAAGTGCGGCATCGGACTAACGCGAGCCTTTCTCGACGTACTTCGTGAGGAGCCGGAGAATCGATTCGGCGTTCTGCTCCGCACTGGCCAGGACCTCTTCCAGCGTCAGCGCCTTTTTCACAAGGCCGTGACCGTAATTGTCGACCGAACAGAGCGAAGCGAAGGGAAGCTCGAGTTCCTGGGCGATGACGGCCTCACTCGCCATCGTCATCCCGACCAGGTCGGCAAACCGGGAGATCATGGCGATCTCCGCCCGTGTTTCGAAGCGGGGGCCGGCCGTCTGCCAGTAGATCCCGCCGTCGGCGCAATCGATGGCGGCGTCGCGGGCGGCATAAAGGAGCTTCTGCCTGACCTCCTCATTCAGGACGGGAACGATGTGCGTCGCCTTTTCCCGGACGGCCGTGGGTCCCGATCCGAGCAGGATATAATCGTCCGGGACGACGAGCATACCCGGTCTGAGCCGGGGCTTCACAGAGCCCGTGGAATGGACGCCGACGATTTCGCGTACGCCCAGGGTCTTCATCGCTGCGAGGTTGGAGGCGTGGTCGATGAGGTGGGGCAGAAGGTGGCGGCGGGGGTCGGTCCCGTGGCGGGCGATGAAGACGATATCGGCGGAATGAAAGACCATGGCCCGGCCGAACGCCGTTTCAACCGTTTCTTCCTGCAACCCCGAGAAGATCCCTTTTCCCCGCAGCAGGACGGTCCCCGAAATGACGCCCAGCGGTTTCATGTGCCCTCCTCTTTGATGGGTTACGGGTTTATTTCGCGGCTCTTATAGCAGATCGACCGGTCGCTGTCAAAAGGGGCCGCACACCCGGCGATCTTCAATTGACACGGATCGGCTGTCTGTGCGATAGTGCGCCCGTAAAACTGCAGAAAGGAGATGCATCGTATGGCAGAAGAGACGTTGATCCACGTCGGCGACGGCGATTTCGAAGATGTGATCCTCAAGGCGGACAAACCCGCCCTGGTAGATTTTTGGGCGCCGTGGTGCGGCCCCTGCAAGGCGATCGGTCCGACCGTAGAGGCGCTGGCCGTTCAGTACCGCGGTCAGATCAAGGTGGCGAAGATCAATATTGACGATCATCCGAAAACCGCCGCAACCTATGGCGTCATGAGCATTCCGACGCTCCTGCTTTTCAAGGAGGGGAAGCTCTTCGACACCCTGATCGGCCTGGTGCCGAAGGAGCGGCTGGAAGCATTCATCCGCAAGGCCCTGTAAACGAATGAAGGTGGCGAATGTGCAGAAAAAAAGGGTATTTCTGGCGCTGCTGGTGGTTCTCTTTCTGATCTCGGGCTGCAAGATCTGGCTCCCCTGGGCAAAAAAGACGACGGATTTACCCCGATCGACACCGGAAGGCCTTTACCAGCAAGCTCTCCTGGATTATCAGAGCGGCGACTACAAGCGGGCGATCGAGCTCTTCCAGCGGGTCAAGGAGGAGTATCCGCTGAGCCAACTGGCCCTCGCGGCGGAACTGGGCGTCGGCGACGCCTATTTCAGCGGAAAGCAGTATATCGAAGCGGAACTGGTCTATTCCGAATTTCTGAATCTTCATCCCACAAACGAAAATCTTCCCTATGTCATGTACCAGATCGGAATGTGCCACTTCAACGACGGCTCGACGATCGACCGCGATCAGACGGAAACCTTCAAGGCGCTCAAGGAGTTCGAGCGGTTGATGACCCGCTTCCCGCAGAGTAAATTCTCTTTCATGGCCGAGAAGATGATCCGGGAGTGCAAGAAGACGCTGGGCGAGCAGGAGTTCTACGTGGGCGAATTCTACTTCAATATCAAGGAGTACGCAGCCGCCCTGCGCCGATTCGAAAAGATCGCCCGGGAGTATCCGAATGTCGGCCTCGACTACAAGGTGAGTTTCTTCATCGCTGAAACCAAGAGGCGCCTGGCCGAATCCGCTACGAAAAAGAAGCCAGTGGATTCATTCGTGCCGCCGGCTCGTCGGGGACTCTACTGAGGGACGCCCCTGAGCTTTAGGTTTCAGTAGCCCGCATTTCACCCGCATCGCCGATCTCCGATGCGGCCGCGCCGGCCCCGATGGGTCATTCCCCCCGGATTTGCGAATGATTCCTGCAAAAAGGTATTGACTATCCCTAGGCCATGGTTTAATTGGAACACGGCAGGGGCGGTCGGGAAGGAAAGGCTTGGAGAAAAAAAAGCTCTATATTCAAACTTTTGGCTGCCAGATGAATGTCCAGGATGCGGATAAAATGGCATCACTGCTGGCACCGTCGGGATACGGGGCTACGGACGATCCGGAGCGGGCGGATCTGATCCTGATCAATACGTGCAGCATCCGCGAGAAGGCGGAACAGAAAATTTACAGCCAGTTGGGTCGGTTCCGCGCTTTGAAGCAGAAAAACCCGCATCTGCTGATCGGCGTGGGAGGCTGCCTCGCCCAGCAGTGGGGAGGACGGCTCTTCGGCAGGGCCCCGTTCGTGGATCTGGTTTTCGGGACGCACCAGATCCACCGGCTTCCCGAAATGGTGGGGGAGTTGGAACGGGACAGAGGACGGATCGTCGAGACGGGATTCTGCGACCGGGTCCAATCGCTTTCGATCCCAGCCCAGCCTGAGGAGGGGGCGGTTTCGACGTTTGTCACGATCATGCAGGGGTGCAACAACTTCTGCGCCTACTGCGTCGTGCCGCATCTCCGGGGCCGGGAGGAGAGCCGGCCGCCGGCGGAGATCCTGCGGGAGGTCGAAATGCTCGCCGGCCGCGGGATCCGGGAGGTGACCCTCCTGGGGCAGAACGTGAATTCCTACGGGAAGACCCTGCCCGGGGAGGCCGATTTCGCCGAACTGATCGGCGCGATCGGAGAGGTGCCGGGGATCGAGAGGATCCGCTTCACGACCTCCCATCCGAAGGACCTGTCGCCGCGGCTGATGGCCTGTTTCGGAGCGGTCGGTTCGCTCTGCGAGCACATCCACCTTCCGGTGCAGTCCGGTTCGGACCGTGTGCTCCACCGGATGAACCGCGGATATGATGTCGCGGCCTACAGAGAGAAGGTGGCCGCCCTTCGCCGGGCCTGCCCGGAGATCAGCATCACCTCCGACGTGATCGTGGGGTTCCCGGGGGAGGAAGAGAGCGATTTCGAACAGACCCTGGGACTGATGCGGGAGATACGATTCGACAACCTCTTCTCGTTCCAGTACTCGGAGCGGGCAGGGACGGCGGCGGCCGGAATGGACGGCGCCGTTGCCGAAGGGATCAAGCGGGAACGGCTCATGACCCTCCAGGCCCTGCAGGCGGAACATACGTGGGAGAAAAACCGCGCCTGCGTCGGACGGCTGGAGGAGGTGCTGGTCGAGGGGCCGAGCCGCAATGAGGCGGGGGAGATGACGGGTCGGACGCGGGGAAACCGGATCGTCAATTTTCCGGGGGAGACCGGGTGGATAGGAAAAATCGTGTCCGTCAGGATCGTGGGGGCCTTCCTCCATTCCCTGCGGGGCGAGAGGGAGGAACGAGGAGGCGGAGATGTTCATTGAGATGAAGGTGTCGGGTCTGACGATGGATCCGATCACCAATACGCCGATCGTCATCTTGAAAGACCTGGAGGAGAAGAAGGCCATCCCCATCTGGATCGGTATTTTCGAGGCGAGTGCGATCGCAACGGAGATCGAGAAGATCACCTTTTCGCGCCCGATGACCCATGACCTCCTCAATGAAATCCTCAAGGTGCTGAAGGCCGAGGTGATCCGGGTGGAGATCCACGATCTTCGCAACAACACCTTTTTCGCCAATCTGCACCTCCGGGTCAAAGGAGAGTCCATCGTCGTCGATGCCCGCCCCAGTGACGCCATTGCCATCGCGCTGCGGGCCGGTTCGCCGATATTCGTGGAGGACCGGGTGGTCGAAAAGTCCCGGAACGTCGATTTCGGGACGAAGATGACCGATCTCGACCGGTTGAAGAAGGAGAAGCTCTCCGAGTTTCTCGAGAATCTCTCGCCGGAGGATTTCGGAAAGTACAAGATGTGACGGATCTGATCCCACAAGGGCGGGAACGGTCGTTCGGGTACGGATGAGAGATTAGGGGACGGATTCGAATCCGCCCCCTAATCTCTCTTTCAGCATGGATTGAGGCAGCGGATGGGCCTTCTGGAGCAAGCCATCAGCGGGTTCGGCAGACATCTGCAGGTGGAACGGAATCTTTCCGCCCACACAAAAGCGGCGTATCTGACGGACCTGGAACAGTTCCGGACCTTTCTGGCGGGGACGGAGTCCTCTGCGGAGACGATCCCCACCGACCCGCTGGTGATCCGGGCCTTTCTCGCGTCCCTGCACCGGGAGAAACTCCGGAAGGTGACGATCTCCCGGAAGGTGGCGGCGCTGCGCTCCTTTTACCGGTACCTGCTCCGGGAAGGGATGGCGGCCGTCAACCCGGCGGAGCTGATTCAACTGCCCCGCTGCGAGAAGTACATTCCCGTCGTCCTGTCCGCGGACGAGATGCTAGCGCTCCTCCAAGTGAATTTCGCCGCGGATGCGGCCGGATGCCGGGATCGCGCGATGCTCGAGCTCTTCTACTCGGCGGGAATCCGTCTGAGTGAACTGACGGGATTGAACCTTGAGGATGTGCATTTTTCGGAAGGGCTGATCAAGGTGCGCGGCAAGGGGCGCAAGGAGCGGATCGTCCCGTTCGGGGAGCCGGCGCGGCAGGCGATCGACATCTATCTGCGGAAGCGGCCGGAACTCTTCGTCGAGTTGGCGGGTGGAACGGAAGAGGAGGCCCTTTTCCTGAGCACCCGGGGACGGCGGATGAATCCGCGGGGCGTCGCCAGGGTGGTGGAAAAGGTGGTCCGGCAGAGCGGCATCGGCCGGAAGATCAGCCCGCATGCGCTCAGGCACACCTTCGCCACCCACCTTTTGGATGCCGGTGCGGACCTCCGTTCCATCCAGGAGATGCTGGGGCACAGGAGCCTCTCGACAACGCAGAAGTACACATCGGTCAGTGTGAGCCGGCTGATGGAGATCTACGACCGGGCTCACCCGCGGGCCGGAGGAGGGAACAGCTGAAGCGATGAATATCCGAGGAACGACCATACTGGCCGTAAGGCATAAAGGGAAGGTCACGGTGGCCGGAGATGGCCAGGTGACGCTCGACACGACCGTGATGAAGCACGGGGCGCGGAAGGTTCGCCGTCTCTACCATGACCAGGTGATCGTGGGGTTTGCCGGGGCGACGGCAGACGCCTTCACCCTGTTCGACCGCTTCGACCAGAAGCTGGAACAGTACAAGGGAAACCTGGTGAGGGCGGCGGTGGAGCTGACCAAGGATTGGCGCACGGACCGCGTGCTTCGCCACCTCGAGGCGCTGATGATCGCCGTCAGCCGGGATTCGTTCCTGATCATCTCCGGGAATGGCGACGTGATCGAGTCGGACGACAACGTCATGGCCATCGGTTCGGGAGGGCCGTATGCACTGGCGGCCGCGCGGGCGATGGTCCGCTATTCGGAACTGACGGCAAGCGAGATCGCGAGGGAAGCCGTGAAGATCGCCTCCGAGATCTGCATCTTCACGAACGACCGCATTACCGTCGAGGAGATCGACCTCGAAGTGGAGCCGGAGCCGATCGACAACAAAAAATCGAAAGGGGCAGATTCCAGGAAATCGGACAGGGCGGATTCCGGATCCGTTCCGCTGGACAAGGGGACCGATGGGAAATCCGTCCCGGAAAAGGGTAGCCATGTCACCGGATGATTTGACGCCGAGAAAAATCGTCGAAAAGCTGGATCAGTACATCATCGGACAGAACGAGGCGAAGCGCGCCGTGGCGATTGCGCTCAGGAACCGCTGGCGGCGGCAGAACGTCTCGAAGGAGCTGGGAGAGGAGATCTCCCCGAAGAACATCATCATGATCGGGCCCACCGGCGTGGGGAAGACCGAGATCGCCCGCAGACTCGCGAAGCTGGACAACTCGCCGTTCATCAAGGTCGAGGCGTCGAAGTTCACTGAGGTGGGGTATGTGGGGCGCGACGTCGAGTCGATCGTCCGCGATCTCGTGGAGCTCGCGATCGGCATGGTCAAATCGGAGGAGCAGAGCCGGGTCCGTACGAGGGCCGCAGAGCTGGCGGAAGACCGACTCCTGGATATCCTCCTCCCGCCGAAGCCGGCGGAAAAGAAGGTGACGGAGATGATCCCCGACGCCAACGGCACCACGATCGAAGCGGAGTACGTCCCCGAACAGGACACGACCCGTGAGAAGCTCCGGCGCCTCCTCCATGAGGGAAAGCTGGACGGGCGTTTCGTCGAGATCGAGACGACCGAGGTCAAGAGCGGGCCGATGGTCGAGATCTTCTCCTCCGCCGGGATGGAGGATATGGGGCTGAACGTCAAGGACATGCTGGGCAGCATCTTCCCGCAAAAGAAGAAGCGCCGGCGGGTGAAGGTTCCGGAGGCGCTCGTGATCCTGGCCGAGGAGGAGGCGCAGCGGCTCGTGGACATGGAAAAGGTGAACAAGACGGCCATCGAGCGGGTCGAGCAGTCCGGAATCGTGTTTCTGGACGAGATCGACAAGATCGTCGGGGGAGACGGAACGCACGGGCCGGACGTGTCGCGGGAGGGGGTGCAGAGAGACCTGCTGCCGATCGTCGAGGGATCCAACGTGAGCACCCGCTACGGGATGGTGAGGACCGACCATATCCTCTTCATCGCTGCCGGGGCCTTCACGGTGACGAAGCCGTCGGACCTGATTCCGGAGCTCCAGGGGCGCTTCCCGATCCGGGTCGAGCTCAACTCCCTCGGCAGGGATGAGTTCATCCGGATTCTGACGGAGCCTCACAACGCCCTGGTCAAGCAGTACACGGAAATGATGGCGACCGAAGGGGTACGGATCACCTTTGCCGAGGACGCGATCGCGGCGATCGCGGAGACGGCGACGCTGGTGAACGATCGGATGGAGAACATCGGGGCCCGCCGCCTCTACACGATCATGGAGAGCCTGCTCGACGAGATCTCTTTCGACGCTCCGGAGATGCAGGGCCAGGAGGTGGTCATCGACGCCGATTACGTCGCCGACCAGCTGGACGAGATCGTCGAGGACGAGGACCTGAGCCGGTACATTCTGTAATCAAAGTCGAGGAGGAGAGATCGATGGACGATATGAAGACATCCATGGAGCGCGCCGAAATTCTGGTCGAAGCCCTTCCCTACATCCGCCGCTTCTACAACCGGACCATCGTGATCAAATACGGCGGCCATGCGATGGTGGACGACGAACTGAAAGACAATTTCGCGCGCGACGTGGTCCTGATGAAGTACATCGGGCTCAACCCGGTCGTGGTCCACGGCGGGGGGCCGCAGATCGGCACCCTGCTGAAGAAACTGGGCAAGGAGTCGAAATTCATCCAGGGGATGCGGGTCACCGACGAAGAGACGATGGACATCGTCGAGATGGTCCTTGTGGGCAAGGTGAACAAAGAGATCGTCGGCCTGATCAACCGTCACGGAGGCATGGCGGTGGGGTTGAGCGGCAAGGACGCGAACCTCATCCGGGCGGAGAAGTACTACCTGAGCGCGGAGAAGGTCAAGGACATGCCCACCGAGATCATCGACATCGGCCTCGTGGGTAAGGTCAAGGAGGTGAACGCGGCTCTGATCGCCTCGATGATGAAGGACGGTGTCATCCCGGTGATCGCACCGACGGGGGTCGGCGACGGCGGGGAGACGTACAACATCAATGCGGACCTGGTGGCTGGCGCGGTGGCATCCGCCCTCGCCGCGGAGAAGCTGATCCTGCTGACCGACGTGCCGGGGGTCCTCAACGATAAGAAGGAGCTGATCCACACGATGGACGAACCCTCCACCAGCCGGATGATCGCAGAGGGGACGATCGCCGGGGGGATGTATCCGAAGGTGAAGTGCTGCCTTAAGGCGCTCCGGGGCGGGGTGAAGAAGGCCCACATTGTCGACGGCCGCCTGAAGCACACAATTCTCCTGGAGATGTTTACGGACCAGGGGGTGGGCACGGAGATGGTGCTATAGGCTGTTGAAATGATGACGGCAAGGGGACAGAGTTCAATTCTGCACCCTGACAAGATGGATAGAGGAGAAGAGAAGATGAGCACAAAGGAATGGATCGAGCTGTCCGACCGCTACATCATGTCGACCTACAAACGTTTTCCCATCGTCCTCACGCGGGGGCTCGGCGTTCACGTATGGGACACGGACGACCGGTGCTATCTCGACCTGGTCGCGGGGATCGCGGTCTGCGCTCTGGGTCATGCCCATCCGGCGGTCGTGGCAGCGGTGAAGGAGCAGGCGGAAAACCTCTTCCACGTCTCGAACCTCTACCATATCGCGCCGCAGATCCTTCTGGCGCGTCTTCTCGTGGAGAATTCCCCGTTCGACAAGGCCTTCTTCTGCAACAGCGGGGCCGAGGCCAATGAGGCGGCGATCAAACTCGCCCGCAAATACGCCTCGGAGAAGATGAAGGGGCGGTACGAACTCATCACGATGCAGGACTCCTTCCACGGCCGCACCCTGGCCACCGTGACGGCGACGGCGCAGCCGAGATTCCATGCGGGCTTCGAGCCGCTTCCCGCGGGATTCCGGTATGTGCCGTACAACGACCTGGCCGCACTGGAGGCGGCCGTGACGGAGAAGACCTGCGGCATTATGGTCGAGCCGATCCAGGGGGAGAGCGGCGTGATCATTCCCGCCCCCGGCTATCTCCAGGGGGTGCGGCGGATCTGCGATGAGAAGGGGATCCTGATGATCGCCGACGAGGTGCAGACGGGGCTCGGGCGGACCGGGAGCCTCTTTGCCTGCGAGCAGGAGGATGTGGTCCCGGACATGATTACCCTGGCCAAGGCGCTGGGAAACGGCTTCCCCATCGGCGCGCTCCTGGCGAAGGAGAACGTCGCTGCCGCGTTCGTTCCGGGGAGTCATGGATCGACCTTCGGCGGCAACCCCCTGGCCTGTTCCGCCGCCCTGGCCACGCTGGAAACGATCTTCGATGAAGGGGTGATCGAGAACTGCCGCAACGTGGGCGAGTACTTCCTCGGCCGGCTCGGCGAGTTGAAGGAAAAGCATGCCCAGATCCGGGAGGTCAGGGGGCGGGGGTTGATTCTGGCCGCCGAGTTGACGGGTCCGGGGGCGGAGTATGTCACGAAGTGCATGGAAAGAGGGCTTCTCATCAACTGTACGAACGGGAACGTGCTCCGGTTTGTGCCCCCCCTGATCCTGACCCGCGAACATGTGGACCGGGCCGTGGGGATACTGGATGAGGTGCTGGCGGGTTCCTGAAAAAAGGCGTTTCGCCTTGACGGGACCGGCCCCTGCGGGTATGATCCGGCTTCCATCGATTCGCGGGCGGAGTTGGCCCGGTTGAATGTCGAGACGGTTCACGATGGCACAGGAAGCGTGTCGGGCGTCATCAGGCCCGGGACACTCATCAATTCGATAAGGAGGATGGAATGGCAGAGAAGGTGAAGAAGGTCGTCCTTGCCTATTCGGGAGGGTTGGATACGTCGGTGATCGTGAGGTGGCTGATCGAAACCTACGGGTGCGAGGTGATCTGTTTCGCAGCGGACGTGGGCCAGAAGGAGGAACTCTCGGGCCTGAAGGAGAAGGCGATCAAGACCGGCGCCTCGAAGATCTACATCGACGATCTCTGCGAGGAGTTCGCGCGCGATTTCGTATTTCCGGCTCTCCGCGCGAATGCGATCTACGAGGGGACCTATCTCCTGGGAACCTCGCTGGCGCGGCCGCTCATCGCCAAGCGGCAGCTCGAAATCGCCAAGATTGAGGGGGCCGATGCGGTCTGCCACGGGGCCACGGGGAAGGGTAACGATCAGGTGCGTTTCGAGCTGACCTACATGGCGCTCAATCCCAGGATCCGGATCATCTCCGCCTGGAAGGACGAGCACTGGACGTTCGACTCCCGGATATCGATGATCGAGTATGCGGAGAAGCACGGGATTCCGATCCCCCTCACCCGCGAGAAGCCCTACAGCAGCGACCGGAACCTCCTCCACATCTCCCACGAAGGGGGCATCCTCGAGGATCCGTGGAACGAGCCGAACGAGGACATGTTCGTGCTCACGGCCTCGCCGGAGGCGGCGCCGGACAAGCCGACCTATGTGGAGATCGGCTTCGAGAAGGGGACGCCGGTCTCGGTCGATGGCAAGGCCATGAGCCCGGCCAAACTTCTGGACCACATGAATGCGGTTGCCGGGGCGAACGGGATCGGCCGGGTGGACATGGTCGAAAACCGCTTCGTCGGCATGAAGTCGCGCGGGGTCTATGAGACTCCCGGCGGGACCGCCCTCTGGGCTGCCCACCGTGCCGTCGAATCGATCACGATGGACCGCGAGGTGATGATGATGCGGGACTCCCTGATTCCCAAGTATGCGCAGCTCGCCTACAACGGCTTCTGGTATGCCCCGGAAATGGAGGTCCTCCAGAAGTTCATCGACGAGACGCAGGCGCGCGTCACCGGTGTGGCCAGGTTGAAGCTCTACAAGGGCAACTGCATCGTGGTCGGGAGGAAATCGCCGCTCTCGCTCTACAGTGAAGACTTTGCAACCTTCGAGAAGGACAAGGTCTACAACCAGATGGATGCGACGGGGTTCATCCGCCTGAACGCGCTGCGCCTGCGGATCCTGGCGATGATGGAAGGCCGGGGATAACCGGTCCGGTAGAAAAAGGTTCATTGAAAGCCACGTCCCGGAAGCGCGTCGAGTCTTTACGGTCGGAAGGGCTCCCGCGCGGAGGGATCATGGTTTCCGATGGGTTTGCGGTACTGATGGGCGGTGAGGCATCATGAAGCAGGACGAGAAACCGTGGGGCGGGCGGTTCAGCGAGCCGACGGATCGGGCGGTTGAGGCGTTCACCGCGTCGATTCACTTCGACCGGCGCCTTTATCGGTACGATATCGAGGGCAGCATGGCCCACGCCCGGATGCTCGCCCGGCAGGGGCTCATCACCGCCAAAGAGAATGCGGCGATCCTGAAGGGGCTGGGAGAGATCCTCTCCGACATCGAGGCGGGGAGTTTTGCCTTCCACCCCGATGACGAGGACATCCACATGGCCGTCGAGAAGGCGCTGATCGCGAGGATCGGCGAGGCCGGCGGGAAACTCCATACGGGCCGGAGCCGGAACGATCAGGTTGCCCTCGACATCCGCCTCTACCTGCGGGCGGAGATCGGCTGCACGGTCGGGCTGATCCGGGGTCTGAAGGCGGCTTTCGTGGGGCTCGCGAAAAAGGAGCTGGGCGTGATCGTTCCGGGTTACACCCATATGCAGAAGGCCCAGCCGGTTCTGCTCTCGCACTACCTGCTGGCCTTCCGGGAGATGCTCGACCGGGACGAGGCGCGCCTTGCGGATTGCCTGAAACGCGTGAATGTCATGCCCCTGGGCTCCGCGGCTCTGGCCGGGACGGGTCTCCCCATCGACCGCCGCTATGTGGCGAAGCTGCTCAAGTTCCCGGCGGTGAGCGCAAACAGCATGGATGCGGTTTCCGACCGCGACTTTGTCGCAGAGTTCATCTTTGCCGCGTCGCTCTTGATGATGCACATGAGCCGCTTTTGCGAGGACCTCGTGCTCTGGTCCGGCGACGAATTCGGATATGTCGAGATCGCCGACGCCTTCACGACGGGGAGCAGTATCATGCCCCAGAAGAAGAACCCGGATGTGGCGGAGCTGATTCGCGGCAAGACGGGGCGCGTTTACGGAAACCTTACGGCGCTCTTGACCCTGCTGAAGGGTCTGCCGATGACCTACAACCGAGACCTCCAGGAGGACAAGGAACCGCTCTTCGACACGGTGGACACGGTCGAAGCGTGTCTGGGGATCCTCACCGCGATGATCGGCCGCCTCACGTACAACCGCCGGCGCATGGAAGAGGGAGCGGCCGGAGGATTCTCGACCGCGACCGATGTGGCCGAATACCTGGTCATGAAGGGAGTGCCCTTCCGGGAGGCGCACGGCATCGTCGGGCGGATCGTCTCCTTCTGCGTCCAGAATGGGAAGGAACTCACGGGGCTCACGCTGCGCGAGTACCGGCGGTTCTATCCGGGGTTCGACCGGGAGTTGCTCCGGCATCTGACGGTGCGGCAGTCGGTTAGCGCCCGCCAGGGATCGGGCGGCACGGCGGAGGAGGCTGTCCGCAAGCGGCTCGGGGAGATCGGGGAATGCTGAGACGTCACCGGATTCTCTGCGGGGTTCTGGGCGTTCTCCTGTGCGGCCTCCTGCTCCTGGCGGGATGCGGTAAGAAAGGGGACCCCATTCCCCCGCGGGTCGCCCCACTTCCGGCGATCGCGGGCCTCACCGCCGAGTCCGGCACGGAGGGGATCCAACTCGGCTGGTCGGCGCCCGGACCGGCTGGCGCGATCGATCATTTCCGGATCGTACGGAGCGAGGTGCCCGGGGACCGGGCATGTCCGGGATGCCCGCAGGAATATCGGCCGCTCGCGACGGCCAAACCGGGCGATCCGGCGCTCAGGCGCACCGGGGAAGGGACGTTCGGCTATCTGGACGGGACGGTTTCACTGAACCAGTTCTATTCGTATCGGGTGTCGGCCTGCGATTCGCGGGGACGTTGCGGCGAGCCATCGCCTCCGGCCCATCGGCTCCGCGAAATGACGGGAAGATGCGATTGCCAGAATTGAGGACTTTGTGAGAAGTCGTCACCCCGGCGAAAGCCGGGGTCCTGTGTTTTGTAACCAGATGATATTTCTGGATACCGGCGCCTGTCCCGGACCCGATCCGGGATTCGCCGGTATGACGTTCGAGTAGATCTTGGACTTTTTACGGGTTCGTCAGAATAGAGAGAGTAAGGAATCATGAATTTTTTCCATGAACAGGACGGCCAACTCTTCTGTGAAGAGGTTCCGGTCGAACGGATCGCCCGCGATACGGGGACGCCGTTCTATCTCTACAGCCATCGGACGCTTCAGCACCATTTCCGGGTCTTCGATGAGGCCTTTGCAGAGGTTCCGCACATCGTCTGCTTTGCCGTCAAGGCCAATTCGAACACCGCGATCCTGCGCCTCTTCATCCGGGAAGGCGGCGGCGTGGACCTGGTGTCGGGAGGGGAGCTCTTCCGGGCGCTCAAGGCGGGCGTCGATCCCGGCAAGGTCGTCTATTCCGGGGTCGGGAAGCGCGATGACGAGATCGATTACGCGCTCGCCTCCGGCATCCTGATGTTCAACGTGGAGTCCGCGCAGGAGTTGGAAACCATCAACGAACGCGCAGCCCAGATCGGCGTTCGGGCCGGCATCGCGCTCCGTGTGAATCCGGACGTCGATCCCCAGACGCACCCCCACATCTCGACGGGACTCAAGGAGAACAAATTCGGCATCGATGTCGAGAACTCCCTTGCCGCCTACCGGCGCGCATCGGCGCTCAAGCATCTGGACATCAAGGGGGTAAGCTGCCACATCGGTTCCCAGGTGACCAAGATCAGCCCCTTCACCGACGCGCTCGCGCGCCTGAAAGATCTGATCGGTCGGCTCAGGCAGGAGGGGATCGCCATCCGCTACCTCGACCTCGGCGGAGGGCTGGGGATCACCTACGATCAGGAGGAGCCCCCGCAGCCCGCCCAGTACGCGCGCGCGGTCATCGATGCGGTGAAGGAGCTGGAGTGCACATTCATCCTGGAGCCGGGAAGGGTGCTCGTCGGGAACGCGGGCATCCTGGTGACCCAAGTGCTCTATACCAAGGGGAACGAAGGGAAGAGGTTCGTGATCGTCGACGCCGGGATGAACGACCTCGTCCGTCCCAGCCTCTACGGCTCGTTCCATCGCATCGTGCCGGTCATCCGCCGGGAGAGGCCGGAGGCGACCGTCGACGTGGTCGGCCCCATCTGCGAGTCCGGAGATTTTCTGGCCAAGGGGCGGCTGCTGCCCGCGTTCGAGAGGGGCGAACTGATGGCGGTGATGAGCGCGGGCGCCTACGGATTCACCATGTCGTCGAACTACAATTCGCGCCCCCGGATCCCGGAGATCCTGGTGCGGGATGACCGGTGGTATGTCATCCGTCAGCGCGAGACGTGCGAGGATCTGATCCGTGGGGAAGAGATCCCCGATTTCATGACCACATGATCAAGGTTAAGGAGGAGTTATGTTTGAAGGCGCCATCGTCGCAATTGTGACGCCGTTTCGGGACGGAAAGGTGGATGAGGCGGCCCTGCGCCGCCTGATCGATGAACAGATCGCCGGCGGCACGGACGGAATCGCCCCCTGCGGCACCACGGGCGAATCGACGACCCTCTCCCACGAGGAGCACGACCGCGTGATCGAGATCACGGTCGAGGCGGTGGGGAAGCGTGTGCCGGTCATCGCCGGGACCGGTTCCAACAGCACGGCGGAGGCGATCCGCCTGACCAAACACGCCTGGAAGGCCGAGGCCGACGCGGCGCTGATCGTCTGCCCCTACTACAACCGTCCGACCCAGGAAGGGCTCTACCTGCACTACAAGGCGATTGCCGAAGAGGTGCCCATTCCGATCATCGTCTACAACATCCAGGGCCGGACCGGCGTGAACATGTCCACGGAGACGCTGGCCCGGCTCTCCGAAATCCCGAACATCGTCGGCGTGAAAGAGGCTTCCGGCTCCCTCAAGCAGATGAGCGACGTGATCCGCCAGTGCGGTCCCGATTTCACCGTCCTTTCCGGCGATGACATCTTCACCCTCGGCCTGATGGCGATCGGAGGAAAGGGTATCATCTCGGTCGCCTCCAATGTCGTTCCGGCAGATGTGGCCGCCATGGTCGACGCCTTTGCCGCAGGCGACCTCGAGAAGGCACGGGCCATGCACTACCGTCTGAGCCCGCTGATCGATGCCCTCTTCATCGAAACGAACCCGATTCCCGTCAAGGCGGCGCTCGCGATGATGGGAAAGATCTCGTACGACCTCAGGCTCCCCCTCTGCCGGATGCAGGAGAAGAACGAGGCGGCGCTCCGGAAGGTGATGCAGGAGTACGGATTGATCGGCTGAAAGGCGAGGAGTCATGATCAAAGCGATCGTAACGGGTGCCGCGGGGCGGATGGGGGGGCGGATCATCACCCTCATCGCGGAGACGGAAGGCATCGAACTGGCGGGGGCCGTGGAGCGCAAAGACCATCCCGCAATCGGCCGGGACGCCGGCGAGCATCTGGGGCTCGGCCGTACGGGGATTCCGATCGAGGATGACCTCGGCCGCTGCATCGGCCGCGGGGATGTCGTGATCGACTTCACGGCCCATGAGGTTTCCCTGGGAAACCTGGGGGTGGCGGCGGCAAATGGCAGGGCGATCGTGATCGGGAGCACGGGATTCACAGCGGAGGAGATGAAGCGGGTCCGCGAAATTGCCCCCTCCGTCCGGTGCCTCCTCACCCCGAACATGAGCGTCGGCTTGAACGTGCTGCTCAAGGTACTGGCCGATGTCGCCCCCCTCCTGGGAGACGACTACGACGTGGAGATCGTGGAGGCTCACCACCACATGAAAAAGGACGCGCCGAGTGGCACGGCGCTGAAGATTGCGCAGGTCATCGCGCAGAGCCTCGGCCGGGATCTCGAACAGGTCGGCGTTTACAGCCGCAAGGGGATGATCGGGGCGAGGACGAAGCGGGAGATCGGAATCCAGACCGTCCGTGCGGGAGACATCGTGGGAGATCATACGGTGATCTTCGGCGGCATGGGGGAGAGGCTGGAATTCATCCACCGGGCGCACAGCCGGGACAACTTCGCCCGGGGGGCGGTGCGGGCAGCCTTCTGGATCGTGGGGCAGAAAAACGGGCTCTACGACATGCAGGATGTCCTCGGACTGAAGGCCGGGTAGCGGGTGCGAAAATGGCGGGCGGCGCGCCGTTCGGAGCAGGGCTGCGGGGGGTCATCGCCTTCATCGGGATCGGCTCCAACATGGGCGATCCCGTTTTCCAGTGCCGTGAAGCCGTCCGGCGCCTGTGCGCCGAACCCGGAATCCGGCTCCTGCGCATCTCCGCGCTCTACCGCACGGAGCCGGTCGGACAGAGCGACCAGCCATGGTTCGTCAATGCCGTGGCGGAAATTCGGTCGGGGCAGAGACCCCGGGTGCTCCTGGAGACGCTGAAGAGGATCGAACGCGAGATGGGACGGGTCGAAGGTCCGCGCTGGGGGCCGCGGGCGATCGACCTGGATCTGCTTCTGTACGGCCAGGAGGTTATCGCGGAACAGGGGATGGTGATTCCTCATCCGGAAATGCACCGCCGGCGTTTCGTCCTCGAGCCGCTCTGTGAGCTTGCCTCCTACGTGGTCCATCCCGCCTTCGGCGTCTCCGCCCGCGGCCTCCTGGATCGCCTGCACGACCCGGCCCGCGTCGAGCGCTTTTCAGATGAGACGACGGCGGATGAACGATCCGCGGCATGCCCGCCGCCGGAAGAACACTGTTGAGGATTCCAGCAATGATACTCAGGTTGGTCATCGGCATCATCGTGGTTTATCTTTTGTACAAGCTGATCCGGACGGGGTTCCCCAAAGTCGGCGGCAAGCGGGCGCCGGCGAATCTGAGAGAGCCCACGGCCGGCGAGGAACTGGTGGAGGACCCGGAGTGCCACACCTATGTGCCGATCAGCCAGGCTATACCGGCGGAGATCGACGGGAAAAAGCTTTACTTCTGTTCACAGAAATGCCTCAAGCAGTACCGGGAGAGTTGAAACCGGACATGGGAGGAGATCCCCCGCGATGATCGATTTTCTGAAGCGTTCATTTGACCGGCTGCCCATCCCGGAAGAGAAGAGGGACGTCTTCAACCTCCCCAACGCCATCTCGATAGCCAGGATGGGAGTAATCCCGATCCTTTTCGCAGTGCTTTCGTCTCCCGGACCGGAGATGAGCCTCGTCATCGCGGTCCTCTTTATCGCAGCGGCCCTGACCGATCTTCTCGACGGATACGTCGCGCGGCGATACGAGATCGTGACCACGATGGGAAAGTTCCTGGACCCGATCGCCGACAAGCTGATCGTCAATACGGCCATGATCCTGATGATCCCGATCGGCCGCATCCCCGCGTGGATTGTCGCCATCATCATCATTCGGGATTTCGCCGTCGACGGCATCCGCAACATCGCCTCCTCCGAGGGGATGATCATCCCAGCGAGCGCGCTCGGGAAACGAAAGACGCTCTGCCAGATCTTCGCCGTTTCTGCGCTGATGATCCATTACCCGTTCATCGGCGTCGACGCCCATACCGTGGGCATGGTCATTCTCTATATCGCGCTGCTCCTGACGGTCACCTCCGGGATCGATTACTTTGTCAAGTTTTACCGCCACAGCATCGGAAGGAATGGTTGAACCCGGCCTGAAGCAGATGGACCTTTCAGGAAGGTGTGACGGTGGCAAGCAATTTAAATCATTTGGATAAATATCGACTGCTCCGGGGTCGAGCGGAGCAGAAATTCGGGCAAGTTTTTCATTGACAAACGATTTTTATTTGTTATAGTCACGCCCCATCACGATCTGAGCGGGCGTAACTCAGCGGTAGAGTGCCACCTTGCCAAGGTGGACGTCGACGGTTCAAATCCGTTCGCCCGCTCCATTTTTTTATCTTCAGGGCGGCATAGCCAAGTGGCTAAGGCAGCGGTCTGCAAAACCGTTATTCCCCGGTTCAAGTCCGGGTGCCGCCTCCAGACCGCGAAGGGGGCAGCGACTTTACGCCAGCCCCTTTTTTTATGTCCCGACGCGGCCATACGGTCGGGCCCCACACGACGATCCTCGCTCAAGGAGACTTTAGGAAAATCATCGGCATGGAGGAGAGCATGAAGATACAGATCAGAAAAGGCTCACTTGCGGACCATTCTACCGAAGCCGCGGTCTTGACCCTGTTCGAGGGGGAGACCGCTCTGGACGGCGAGGCGGCCCTCCTGGATCAGCGAAGCGGCGGCCAGATCCGCGAGATCATCCGCATGGGCGATTTTGCCGGACGCGTGAACCAGACCGCGCTTCTCTATACGCGCGGGGAACTCCCGGCAAAAAGGATCCTCGTCGTCGGCGTGGGGAAAAGGCTTGATTTTTCACCGGACCGGCTGAGGGAGACTTTCGCCCGGGCCGCACAACAGATCCGCTCCCTGAAGATCGCGGAGTTTTCTGCATCCCTGGATACGGCCGGTATCGACCTGCCGCTGGAGCGGATGGCCGAGGCGACCGTGGAAGGGGTCATTCTCGGCCTCTATCGTTTTCTCCCCTTCAAGACGCTGGATCGGGAGCAGGAGGTCGAGGTCGAGACGTTCACGATCGTGGAGCAGAACGACGCGGCATACAAGATCATCCGGACCGCGGCGAAGGCAGCGGAAATTGTCGCCTCGGCGGCGACCCTCGCCCGCGACATCGTCTCCACGCCATCCAACGAGATGACGCCCACGGACCTGGCAAACGAGGCCAAACTCAGCGCCAAAGGGAAGAACATCGTCTGTACCGTGCTCGACGCCGCCCAGATGAAGGAGCTCGGGATGAACGCCCTTCTGGGTGTGGCCCGGGGCAGCGAGGAGCCGCCCCAGCTGATCGTCATGGAGTATCGCGGGGGAAAGAAATCGAGCCCGGTTGTCGCCCTGGTCGGCAAGGGGATCACCTTTGACAGCGGCGGGATCTCCATCAAGCCTGCCGAAAAGATGGACCAGATGAAGACGGACATGGCGGGCGGGGCGGCGGTGATCGCGACCGTTCGCGCGGCGGCGGAGCTTGGGCTGCCGGTCAATCTGGTCGGGGTCATCCCGGCCACGGAAAACCTCCCCGGCGGAAAGGCGTACAAGCCGGGCGATATCCTCAAATCGCTTTCGGGGCAGACGATCGAGGTCGTGTCGACCGATGCGGAAGGGCGGCTGATTCTGGCGGACGCGCTCACCTACGCCGGCCGGTACAAGCCGGCTGCGATCATCGATCTGGCGACGCTGACCGGGGCCTGCGTCGTGGCGCTCGGCGAGCACACGATCGGGATGATGGGAACCGATGAGGAGCTGAAGCGCGATGTGTGCGCAGCGGCGGAATACACCGGCGAGCGGGTGTGGGAACTGCCGCTTGGAGAAGAGCAGTTCGAACTGATCAAAGGTGACGCCGCCGACTTCAAGAATTCCGCCGGGCGGGCGGGCGGGGCGAGCATCGCCGGCGCCTTCCTGAGCAAATTCGTCGGGGATTATCCCTGGGTCCATCTGGACATCGCCGGTCCCGCGTGGCTCTCCAAGGACAAACCGTACATTCCCAAGGGGGCATCCGGGGTGGGTGTCCGCCTCCTGCTCCAGTTTCTCCGGAACTGGTACCGGGCAGCGGCGAAGTAAAGCGAAACAAGCGGGCTGCCCGAAATGGAAGCGATTCTTGAAGTCCAGGGGCTCGGCACCCATTTCGAGACGGAGCGCGGCGTGGTCCGGGCCGTGGACGATGTCGACCTGAGGGTCGAAGCCGGGGGAACCGTCGGAATCGTCGGGGAGTCGGGCTGCGGCAAGACCGTTCTCGCCCTCTCCATCCTGAGGCTCGTTCCGACGCCTCCCGGGCGCATCGTCGCCGGGAGGGTCCTGTTCAACGGACGCGATCTGCTCCGCCTGCCGCTGGAGGAGATGCGCAAGGTCAGGGGCCGGGAGATCTCCATGATCTTCCAGGAGCCGATGACCTCCCTGAACCCGGTCTTCCGCATCGGCGAGCAGATCGCCGAGGTGATCCGCCTCCACCAGGGAATGGATCGAAAGAGCGCCCACGGGCGGAGCGTGGAGATGCTCCGGATGGTCGGAATTCCGTCCCCGGAGAAAAGGGCTGCGGACTACCCGCACCAGATGAGCGGCGGGATGCGACAGCGGGTGATGATCGCGATCGCCCTGGCCTGCCGCCCGCGCATGATGCTGGCGGACGAGCCGACCACCGCCCTCGACGTGACCATCCAGGCCCAGATGATCGATCTGATCGGCTGCCTGAGAAGGGAGACGGGCGCGGCCGTGGTCCTGATCACCCATGATCTCGGCGTTGTCGCTGAAACCGCGGAGAACGTGGCGGTGATGTATGCCGGCCAGATCGTGGAGCAGGGCCCTGTGCGGGAGCTCTTCTCATCCCCGCTCCATCCCTACACCCGGGGGCTGATGGCGTCGGTTCCCCGGATGAACGGTCCGATCGGCCGAGAGGTCTTCCTGAAGGCCATTGCCGGCGCGGTCCCGCCCCTTTACAACCTTCCCGCGGCATGCCGCTTCCAGGACCGGTGCCCCCACGTTTTTGCCCTCTGCCGGGAACGGGCGCCTCTGCTGGAGCGGATTGCTCCGGAACACGCGTGCCGCTGCTGGCTCCATGTGAAACCCGATGGATGAAATCCTGCTCGACATCATGGGGTTGAAAAAATATTTCACCGCGACGGGCGGGCTTCTGTCGCGCCGGGCGGGTCCGATCCGGGCCGTGGACGGGGTCACGCTGCAGATCCGCCGCGGAGAAACGCTGGGCCTGGTCGGCGAATCGGGCTGCGGAAAGTCGACCCTGGCCCGCATGATTCTGCGGCTCGAAACGCCGACGGCCGGATGGATCCGGTTCGCAGGGGCGGAGGTGCCGACCGGTCGAGGAAAAGCACTCGGGGAATACCGCCGGAAGGTCCAGATGATCTTCCAGGACCCCTACTCCTCCCTCAACCCGCGCAGGACGGCGGGGGGAATCATTGAAGAGCCGCTCCGCATTCATGATGTAGGGACACGCGCGGAGCGCGGGATGCGGCTCCGGGAACTGGCGTCGGTCGTCGGCCTGGACGAGGAGCAGCTGACGCGGTACCCGCACGAATTCAGCGGCGGACAGCGACAGAGGATCGGCATCGCGCGGGCGCTGATCCTCAATCCCCGGCTCATCGTCGCGGACGAGCCGGTCTCCGCGCTCGACGTCTCCATCCGGGCGCAGATCCTCAACCTGCTGAAGCGCCTGCAGCAGGAATTCAGCCTGACCTACCTCTTCATCACCCATGACTGGGGGGTGGTCCGCCACATGAGCGACCGCATCGCTGTCATGTACCTTGGGAAGATCGTAGAACTTGGAGAGACGGAGCAGATCTCGGAAGCCCCGTTCCATCCCTACACGCAGACCCTGCTGTCGGCCGTTCCCTCCATGGATCCGGAGCGGCAGTCCAGGAAGGTTCTGTGCGGCGAAATGCCCTCTCCTGCGGCTCCTCCCCCGGGATGCGCCTTCCATCCCCGATGCCCGTCGGGAGCGGCCGTCTGCGCCGAGCGGGAGCCGCAATGGGCGGAGGTCGCGGCGGGTCATTGGGTTTCATGTCATCTGCCGGGCTCCCATGGCGAAGGCGACCGCTCGAAATGAAGGGGGCCCGGGGAGGGAATCACGGGTGCAAAAAAGCGACGCAGGACTACAAAATATTACTTGATTTTTAAAAAAAACGATGCTACGGACCATCATCCGCCCGCGGAGCCGCATGGATGCAGGCTCACATCAGATAAACAGGGGGCGGGGTAGGGAAGAGTTGGGCCTTCATATCCTGCAAAACATTCGAGCCACTGCCGTTTCCAGGAGCATTCCTGAAAAGGGGTGGCTTTTTTTGTGTGCCGGATCTGAAGCCCACCCGGAAAAATCTTAGGAAAGGGGGGTGTACGAATTTGGCAGAAGGAAAAGTGAAGTGGTTCAATGAGAAAAAGGGGTTTGGCTTTATCGAAAATGATGAAGGCGGGGATGTATTTGTACATTTCAGTGCCATTCAGGGCGAAGGATTCAAGACCCTTTATGAGGGTCAGAGAATTCGCTTTGACATCGAGCAGGGCAAAAAAGGTCCTGCTGCGGTAAACGTTCAGCCATTATAAGTGAACCTCTCTAACCGTGATCTGTCCCGGAAGCTTGAGAGCTTCCGGGACATTTTTTTATCTGCGGCAGGGTGATCCCTTCGGGTACGGGAAACAAATCCATGGAAGGGTTTCGAGGCATGAGGCCTCCGGAACATTGGAATCTCCTGGTCGTCCTGGGGCCGACCGCGTCGGGGAAAACCGCACTCGCGGTTCGTCTGGCAAGGGCGATCGGCGGAGAGATCATCTCGGCCGACTCGCGTCAGGTCTATCGGGGGATGGATCTCGGAACGGGGAAGGACCTGACGGAATATGGCGGCGCGGATCCCGTGCCGTTTCATCTGATCGACATCTGCGATCCGGCCGATGAATTCAACCTCTTTGCCTTTCAAACCTTTTTCTACCGCTCGGTCGCGGAGATCCGGGGCCGCGGACGGATTCCCGTCCTGGCGGGCGGAACGGGGCTCTATCTGGATGCCGTGCTGCGAGGGTACCGGATGACGGCCGTGCCGGAAAATTCCGAACTCCGCGAGTGCCTGGCCGGGGAGCCGATGGAATCCCTCCGCCGGCGCTACCTTTCGCGCTGCCCGGGTGCGCACAACACGACGGACCTCCTGGAGCGCAATCGGCTCATTCGGGCGATCGAAATCGCCGAATTTTCGGAAGCGCATCCGCAGACGAACGGGGCGACCGTTACGGTCTGCCCTATGATCATCGGCATCCGCCTTGACCGCCCTGAGTTGAGAAAAAGGATCACCCACCGTTTGGAGAGCCGTCTGGCGCAGGGCATGATCGATGAGGTCCGCGGCCTCCATGAACGCGGGATCGCGTGGAAGCGGCTGGAATCCTTCGGCCTGGAATACCGGTACATCAGTCTCTGCCTCCAGGGAAGGATGACGCAGGAAGAGATGTTCCGGACCTTGAACACCCGCATCCACCAGTTCGCCAAGCGGCAGGAGACGTGGTTCAGGAGGATGGAAAGGGACGGCATCCGGATCCATTGGATCGACGGCGCCGATGAAGAGGCGGCGCTTCGCCTGCTTGCGGACCCGACGGAATGAATCGACCTGGGAATATCGAGAATTATCTGAAGAAATATGCGGTCTTCCCGAAGCGCCCCCTGCGTGCGTGCGCACTCGACGATGTCGATCGGGCTGTCGTGATTCCGGCCCTGGCCGAAAGCGGCTCCCTGTTTCACACCCTTTCCCGCGTCGCCGCCAACCCTGCCGACGAACTTCGCCGGACCCTGGTCATCTGCGTCGTCAACAACCACAGGCCGCCGCTGGCCACGGAGGCGGAGATCCGGGACAACGGCGTGACGCTGGCGCTCCTCGGAGCACTTCTGGACGGAGACAACGCATCTGCGATCCGGCCCGACCTGCGGCGGGAGCTCGACCGGATCGCCGGCAGCGGCCTCCGTCTGGGTTTCATCGATGCCTCCTCTCCGGGCGCAGAAGTCCCCGACCGGGACGGCGGGGTGGGGACGGCCAGAAAGATCGGCATGGACGCCGCACTCGCGATTCTCAGCGGCCGGGGACCGGGAGGCGGGATCATCTGCTGTCTCGATGCGGACACGTGGGTGATGGAGAACTATCTCTCCGCCGTTCATGACCATTATTCGCAGGAGAAGGACCCTGCGGCCGTGACCGGGTATGCCCACCGGATGCCGTCGGACCCCCGTCTGCTGGCCTCGATCTGCCGGTATGAAATCTTTCTGCGGAGCTATGTGATCGGTCTGGCCTACGCGGGCTCTCCCTACGCCTTTCATGCGATCGGATCGACCATGTCCTGCACGGCGGAAGCGTATGGCGCGGTCCGCGGCATGAACCGGCGAACCGCGGCGGAGGATTTTCATTTCCTGGACAAACTCGCCAAGCTTGGACGGGTCGGCCATATCGAAAAAACGACCGTGTTCCCCTCGCCGCGAACCTCACATCGGGTCCCTTTCGGAACAGGCCGAAGGATGCTGCAATCCGTGAGCGACGCAGCCGATGAATACCGGATCCACGATCACCGGACGATCGAGGTCCTCAGGGTGTGGCTTGCCGATGTGGCGGCAGATCCCGACAGGGGTGCGGAGGCCATGCTGGCGGCTGCACAGAAAATCCACCCGGCGCTGGGAGCGTATCTCGACCTTTCCCGGTTTGCCGTCGACTGGCCGGTCATCCGTCGCAACTGTCCGGATCCCGCTCATCTCCGGCGTCAGTTTCATATCTGGTTCGACGGGCTTAGGACCCTGCGGCTGGTGCACCATTTCGACCGGTCGGTGTTTCCGCCCGTCCCCCTGTTTGCGGGGCTGAAGGGGCTTCTCGACGGTCTGGGAGAGACAATTGATGAGCTTGCGGGCAGCCCAGCGGCCGAGCCCGGGATCGATGGGCAGCTCCGGATCCTGGCAGAGCTTCGTTCGCGTTTCCCGCGCTCGTGATAGGACGGAGGGCATGCCCGAAAAATATTTTTGCAGTGCGCTCCATTTTCTTGACGTCCGGGGCGCTTGTGCATATACTCACCGGTCCGTCGTGATGGAGATGCCGATCGGGGCAGGAAGAATCGTCGACGGGAGTTGCCAAAAAGAATCGATGGAGGATGAATCGTGATTCGAAAAATAGGAAGGTCGATGATGATCGCCGCGGCGGGTCTGCTTATTCTGGGTTTGCCGTCGGGCTGTGGGTCCCAGGAGAATAAGGCGACGGCGGCTGCGCCCGTGATCGCGCCGGGTCCTGCCGATACAACGGCAGCGCAGGCTGCCGCACCGGAAAAGGCGCCGGAGGCCGCTCCGGCCGCTGCCGCAAAGCCCGCGACGCCTGAAAAGAAGAGCGATGCCGACGGGATCGCCGTGGAGGTTGACGGGGCCAAAATGACCAAGGCCGAGCTCAATGCGGAGCTGCAGAAGAAGCTCGGGATGGTCAAAGGTCAGATCCCGGCCGATAAGCTCGAAGTCGCCAAGGCGGAAATTCGCAAGGCTATCGTCGATGAATTCGTGATGCGCAGCCTGCTCAACAAGGAGATCGCCGCCAAGAAGGTTACGGCGAGCGATAAGGAGGTTGCCGCGATCATCGATCAGATGAAGGCACAACTGCCCGCCGGGGTGACGATGGAAGACCTGGTCAAGAAGAATCAGATCGACATGGCAAAGATGCGTGAAGACGTCGGCATGAACATCAAGATCAACAAACTGATCGATCAGGCGCCGGGAGGGAAGATCAAGATCGCGGAGAAGGAGATCGCGGATTTTTACGAGAAGAACAAGGACAAATTCACGAAGCCGGAGAGCGTCCACGCGCGGCATATTCTGGTTTCGAAGACTCCCGAGGACAAGGAGAAGAGCCTGGCGGAGAAGAAGGTGAAGGCCGAGGATCTGCGGAAGAAGCTCCTGGGAGGCGCCGATTTTGCGGACCTGGCCGCGAAGAATTCCGATTGCCCGAGCAAGCAGGCGGGGGGAGACCTCGGGACGTTCAACCGGGGGCAGATGGTCAAGCCTTTCGAGGATGCCGCGTTCTCCCAGGAGAAGAATGCCATCGGTCCCGTGGTCGAGACCGATTTCGGTTTTCACATCATTCAGGTCCTCGACCACCCGCCAGCGCAGGTCATGAAACTCGACGCGGAGATGAAGCAGAAGATCGGGACCTATCTCGAAGGCCAGAAGCGCAAGGAGGCCTTTGATGGGCTGGCGAAGAGGCTGAAGGCGTCGGCGAATATCGTGGTTTACGGAAAGTAGGCTTGGGGGATGAGACGCCGCGCGGCCGGGAGAATCCATGATCGTCTCTGGTATCTGGGGCGGGAGGAGTCGGGCATCTATCTGCTGGAAGGGGATTCCGCATCGCTGATCTTGAGCGGCGGAATGCGCTATCTGGCGCCGACTGTCGCCGGCCAGATGGAGACGTTCGGTATCGATGAGGGAAGGATCGCGAGACTCCTGATCCTCCACGCCCATTTCGATCACGTCGGCCTGGTTCCCTTCTTCAAACGCCGCCATCCCGGGATCGCGCTGCTCGCGTCGAAAAGAGGCTGGGAGGTCCTGCGGATGCAGAAGGGAATCGATACCATCAACGCCTTCGGCCGCCTGGCCGCGGAAAGGATGGGCGTTGGAGAGTGTCCGCAGGATCGGGAGTGGGAGTGGCGCGATGACCTGAACGGTGAAACCGTCTCCGATGGGGATCGGATCGATCTCGGAGGTGTGACCGTCCGGATCATCGAGACCCCCGGACACTCCTCCTGTTCGCTTTCGGCATACTGCCCGGAGATCCGCGCTCTCTTCCCGTCCGATGCGGCGGGGATTCCGTACCGGGAAGAGGTCATCCCGTCGGGGAACTCGAATTTCACGCTCTATCAGCAGAGCCTGAAAAAGCTCGAACCCCTCGACGTCGATCTTCTCTGTGCCGACCACTACGGCTACATCACAGGGCCGGAGGCGGCCCAATACATCTCGCGGAGCGTCGAGGCGGCCGCCGAAAAAAGGGCGCTGATCGAAGGGGTGTACCTGCGGACGGGCTCGGAGGAGAAGACGGTGAATGAACTGGTGGCCGAATTTGGCGCCCGGAATAAGGACTACCTGCTCCCGGCGGAGATCCATGCCGGGATCTTCCGTCAGATGGTCCGGCATATTGCGGGAGCGCTCCGGGATAAGATCACTTCGAAGCCCATGGATGAGAGGACGCATGCACAAGGTTGATCTTCTGGTATTCGATCTCGACGGAACCCTGACCCGTTCGGCGGACGATCTGGCCGCTTCGGTCAATCACACCCTTCGGACGCTCGGACTGCCGGTGCTGACGCCGGACGCGGTGCGCGGATTCATCGGCGACGGGGTGAAAGTCCTGGTGAAAAAGGCCCTGGGACCCGCCCAGGAACATTACGACCGTGCGATGGAGCTCTTTTCGGCATACTATGGGGAACACCTGCTGGACCGGACGACCCTCTATCCCGATGTGATCGAAACGCTCGACCATTTCGACCGGAAGAGCAAGGTGATCGTGACCAACAAACTCTACAGGTTCACGATCCGGATCACCACGGCGCTGGGAATCGCCGGTCGCTTTCGGGAGATCATCGGCGAGGACAGCACCCCGTTCAAGAAGCCGGACCCGCAGCTGCTGCGGTTGGTCATGAGCAAATGGGGCGCAGCGCCGGAGCGCACGGTGATGATCGGCGACGGCGTGAATGACATTCTTCTCGCGCAGCAGGCCGGGGCGCTCGGCTGTGCATTTCTCAACGGGATTACCGAAAGGGAGAAGCTGCTTGCCCTTTCGCCGGATCTGACCTGTGAGAAACTGTCGGATCTGAAGACGCTGATCTGTTAGGCCATCCATTCGTGCCGGACATGCTGAAGCGAGTCGAGAAAACGATTGCAGCTCACTCCATGCTGGAGCCGGGGGACCGCCTCGTCGTGGCCGTCTCCGGCGGTCCCGATTCCGTTGCGCTCCACCGTCTTCTTTCGCTCCTCTCCGATGAATATCGACTCCATCTGACGGCAGCCCATCTCAATCACGGCCTCCGGAAAGGCGAGGCGGACGAAGAGGAGGCCTTTGTCCGCGGCCTTTGCGACGGCATGGGGATCGCCTGCATCTGCAAGCGGGTCGATATGCGAGCCTTGAGAGCCAGAAAGCGGGGTTCGCTCGAGGAGGTCTGCCGGGAGGAGCGCTACCGCTTTCTCGCCGAGACGGCGGAAAAATGCGGGGCCGGGAAAATCGCGGTCGGGCACCATCGCGACGATCAGGCGGAGACCGTGCTTCTCCACCTGCTCAGGGGAAGCGGGCCGGAGGGGCTCCGGGGAATCCTGCCGGTGCGGGAGGGGCGGATCATCCGTCCGCTGCTGGAGGTGGGGAGGTCCGACATCCTGGCCTTTCTCGCCGCCGAAGGTCTCCCGTACAGGATCGACAGCTCGAATGCGAGCCCGCTCTTTCTGCGCAACCGCATCCGAAACGAACTGATTCCCCGGCTCGCGGCGGTCTACAATCCGCGGCTGGTCGAAGGACTCTGCCACACCGCCGGGATCATCCGGCAAGAGGACGATTATCTCCGCGGGGTCGTGAGGAGGACCCTTCGCAACATGGGGATTCCCGAAAACGGCGAGGAGGTCGCGCTTCCCGTTGCCGACTTCTGCGCGCTCCATGAGGCGATCCAGGGGCGCATCATCAAAGCGCTGCTGGAAGCGGCGACCCCGGAAGGAAACGCCATCGGTTACCGGCATATCGGTGCTGTGCTGGCTCTGGCCCACGAGCCGGGCCACCGACCTGCCACCCTGGATCTTCCTTTCCGGATCCGCATTGAAAGAGAGGGCGGGATGCTTCGGATCCGCAGAGAAAAAGAGCGGAAGGCGAGGAAGAGGAAGAACGAGGCACCGCCCCGTTTCGAATACCCGGTGGACATTCCCGCAACGATCCATCTGCGGGAGATCGGCCGATCGGTCAAGGTAGCCTGGACCGAGAAACCGCGGCTCCGGGAGATGAAACAACGCCCGGCAGTCGCCTTCATGGACTTTGAAAGCATGACCCCGCCACTGGTCCTCAGGAACATGCGGCCGGGCGACCGGGTGGCGCTGCTCGGCAGCGGGGGAACCCGGAAACTGAAGGACTATTTCATCGACCGCAAGATTGCGGCCGACCGCCGCGGCTCGATCCCTCTGCTGGCCGATGCCGGTTCGATCGTCTGGATCGCCGGCGAGAGGATCTGCGAACGGGTTCGGGTAACGGGGAAAACGAGAAAGGTGCTGAGGGCGGAGCTGGTCGATTCGGTCGAACCGTCAGAAATAATTTGAAATAAGTGGACCGATATTATAAGAAACATTCGGTGATCCCGTTCGGCATCGGTGTAAGAATCGGAAGCACCCCGTGCACTCATTCAGTCTAAAGGAGAGAAGTTATTGAATCCCCTACAAAAAAATATCGCATTGTGGCTGGTGATCAGTCTGGTGTTTGTGATGATCTACCATCTCTTCAACCAGCCGAAGAGCGCCCAGACGGAGATCATCTACAGTGATTTTCTGAGTTATGTCGAGAAGAGCCAGGTTGCCGACGTGATCATCCAGGGGGAGAACATCTCCGGCAAGCTGAGCAACGGGACGATGTTTCGGACCTACGCGCCCAAGGATGCGTCGGTGATCACGATGCTCAAGGACAAAGGGGTCCGGATCTCCGCAAAACCGGCGGAAGAGTCCCCGTGGTACATGACCCTTCTCGTCTCCTGGCTTCCGATGCTGCTGCTCATCGGGGTCTGGATCTTCTTCATGAGGCAGATGCAGGGCGGCGGGGGCAAGGCGATGGCCTTCGGAAAGAGCCGCGCCCGCCTCGTGACCGACAAGTCGAAAAAGGTGACCTTCGCCGATGTGGCAGGCGTCGAAGAGGCCAAGGCCGAGCTCGAGGAGGTCATCGATTTTCTCCGGGATCCCAAGAAATACACGAAGCTGGGGGGGCGCATCCCCAAGGGGCTCCTGCTCGTCGGGCAGCCGGGCACCGGGAAAACTCTGCTGGCCCGGGCGATCGCAGGGGAGGCGGACGTCCCGTTTTTGAGCATCAGCGGTTCCGATTTTGTCGAGATGTTCGTTGGGGTCGGGGCATCGCGCGTCCGTGACCTCTTCAACCAGGGGAAGAAGAACGCTCCCTGCATCATCTTCATCGACGAGATCGATGCCGTAGGGCGTCACCGCGGCGCCGGCCTGGGAGGCGGGCATGACGAGAGGGAGCAGACCCTGAACCAGCTCCTGGTGGAAATGGACGGTTTCGAATCGAACGAAGGGGTAATCCTCGTGTCGGCGACGAACCGGCCCGATGTCCTGGATCCCGCCCTGCTGAGGCCCGGGCGCTTCGACCGCCAGGTCGTCGTCCCCCTGCCCGATGTCAAGGGTCGGGAAAAGATTCTCGAAGTCCACGCCCGGAAGGTTCCCCTGGCCGAAGGGGTCGATTTTGCCGTCATAGCGCGGGGAACGCCCGGTTTCTCCGGCGCCGACATCGAAAACCTCGTCAACGAGTCGGTCCTCTATGCCGCTCGCCTGAACCAGGAGAAGGTGAGCATGACCGACTTCGAGTACGCCAAGGACAAGGTCCTCATGGGCACGGAACACAAGAGCATGGTGATCAGCGACGAGGAGAAGAAGAACACCGCCTATCACGAAACCGGCCATGCCCTCGTCGCCCGGATGCTGCCCGGGACCGACCCGATCCACAAGGTGACCATCATCCCCCGGGGACGCGCCCTGGGGCTGACGCAGCAGCTTCCCGTGGACGAAAAGCACACCTATCCCCGGGAATTCCTGTTGAACAACATCGTCATCCTGCTCGGCGGGCGGGCCGCCGAAGAGCTCATCCTGAAGGATTTCACCACCGGCGCGGGAAACGATATCGAAAGGGCGACCAACCTGGCCCGCAAGATGGTCTGCGAATGGGGCATGAGCGACCAGATGGGCCCCCTGAGCTACGGGAAGAAGGAAGAACAGATCTTCCTGGGCAGGGAATTCGCGACCCACAAGGACTACAGTGAGGAGACGGCCCAGAAGATCGACAAGGAGGTCTCCCGGATCGTCATGAGCTCTTATGAGAGCGCGAAGAAAATCCTGTCGGACCATATGGATCTGCTGAACCGGATCGCAGCCGAGCTTCTGGAGAAAGAGGTCATCAATGGGCCCGAACTGGATGAACTGATCGGCGGAGCGGCCCGGGGCGTCGCGAATCCGCCCGGCGAGCAGGCGCCGGCCGCGGTGTAAGCGCCTCATGAGGGCGATCTTTCTTTCCGATGTACACCTGAAGCGCCGCTCCGATCCCGGCTATGAAGCCTGCATGCGCCTCTTGGCAACCCTCCGGGGCAGGAGTGCGGTATCGGTGGGCCCGCGGGATAACGCGGCTGCGGCGATCGACCTTCTCGTCATCGCGGGAGATTTCTTCGACTTCTGGTTCGAAAGAGGGGGGCGCATCTACCCCGAATTCCGGCCGATCGTGGAGAGCCTGGGTTCACTCCGACAATCCGGAATCCGGATCTGCCTCTGCGAGGGGAATCACGATTTCTTCCTGACGGACTATTTCAGCCGGACGCTCGGAATCGACGTCTACCCGGGCGATGCCGAATTCATGCTGGACGGGACGCGGTGCTGGGTTTCACACGGAGATACCGTGGATCGGAACAACCGGCGCTATCTTGCACTCCGGCGAGTGCTGCGGAGCCCCGTTGCCTATCGGCTGCAGCGGACTCTACCGCTGGAATGGCTGTGGGGGGTCGCCCGGCTCAGTTCGAAGGTCAGCAAGGGGCAGGGCAGCAGCGACCGCGATCGGCTGCTGATCGAAACGATGCGTCGTTTCGCGGTTGAGAAAAGCGGCGCAGGATTCGATGCCGTGATCCTGGGCCACTGCCACACCCCCTCGTTCCGGGAGGAGGAGGTCGGAGGGCGCCGGACCACCTTTGTGACCCTGGGTGACTGGGCCGTCCATCAGAACTACCTTGAATGCGAGAACGGCCGTTTTTCCCTGAACCGCTTCGAGCCCGGGGCCGGGACCGGTCACTGATCCGAAGATCCCGGGACTGAGGCAGATACGGCCGCGGCCCGCAGATAGATCAGGACGAGGCGCACTCCGACTCGTCCCCTTTGATCTTTTCGATGGCGTGCGGCAGCGCGGGAAGCAGGACGCCCAGATTCTCCCGGGCGCCCTTCGGGCTCCCGGGGAGGTTGACGATCAGGGTGCGGCCCCGGATGCCGACCATGGCACGGGAGATCATCGCATGGGGGGTGACGGCTACGCTCCGCCGGCGCATCTCCTCCGCCATCCCCGGAATCTCACGATCGATCACCTCGGCCGTGGCGTCCGGCGTGACGTCCCGAGGACTGACGCCGGTGCCGCCCGTGGTCACGATCAGGTCGGCCCCTTCCCGGTCGCTCCACTCCAGCAGGGTCTCCCGGATCACGGCTTTTTCATCGGGGATGATCCGGCGGCCGATGATCTCCATCCCCGTCTCGCGAAGCATGGCCTCCACCGCCGGACCGCTTCCGTCGACCCGCTCCCCGCGCGATCCCTTGTCACTCATGGTGATGACAACGGCCCTGAACGCCATTACTCCTCATCCTTCTTGGATTCGGCGATGATCTTTTCGGCGATGTAAGCCGGGACTTCCTCGTAGTGCGAGTGTTCGTACGTGAAGGTCCCGCGGCCGCTCGTCATGGAACGAAGATCGGGGGCGTACTTGAGGATTTCCGCCAGCGGGACCTGGCCCTTGATGATCTGATGATGACCCACCGAATCCATCCCCAGGACCTTGCCGCGACGGCTGTTGAGGTCGCCGATGACATCGCCCATGTATTCGTCGGGAATCTCGATGGAGATGTTGACGATCGGCTCCAGGAGCGTCGGCTGGCACTCGAGAACCCCCTTCTTGAAGCCGAGAGAGCCCGCGATCTTGAAGGCCATTTCCGAAGAGTCGACGGTGTGGAAGGAGCCGTCGAACAGCGATACGCGCAGATCGACGACCTGGTAGCCTGCCACGACGCCCTCCGCCATCGCCTCCACGATCCCCTTTTCGACGGCCGGACGGTACTGTCCCGGGATCACGCCCCCAACGATCCGGTCGACGAATTCGAATCCGCCGCCTCGGGGCAGGGGTTCGATCTCCAGCCAGGTATCGCCGAACTGGCCGCGGCCGCCGGATTGCTTCTTGTAGCGGCCCTGGACGGTGGTCTTGCCCTTGATCGTCTCCTTGTAGGGGACCTTCGGCGTCTTGAGGTTGACCTCCAGGCCAAATTTGCGCTTCATCTTTTCGACGGCGACCTCGATGTGGATCTGGCCGAGGCCGGAAAGGATCATCTCCCTAGTCTGGTCATCCCGGTGGAAGGCCAGGGTGGGGTCCTCATCGGTCAGACGATGGATCGAGGAGACCAGTTTATCCTCGTCGCCGCGCGTTTTTGCCTCGACGGCAAAGGAGATGATCGCCGGGGGCGGTTCGAGCTTGGGGTAGACGATGGGGAATTTTTCCGCGCTCAGCGTGTCGCCCGTTGCCGTCTCTTTCAGCTTGGCGATGGCGGCGATGTCGCCGGGGACAAGTTCATCGACCGCTTTCTGGGTCTTCCCTTCGAGAAAAAACAGGCTTGCGATCCGTTCGGAGATCCTTCGTGAGGCATTGAAGAGGGGTTGGTCCGCCTTGAGGGTGCCCGAGTAAACGCGGAAGAGCGTGAGGCGTCCGGCATAGGGATCGGCAATGGTCTTGAAGACCAGTGCGGAGAAGGGGGCCGACTCGTCGGGAAGTCGGCTCTCCTCGGCGTCCGTGCCAGGTTTCTTTCCCAGGATGGCCCCACGGTCGACCGGGGAAGGAAAATAATGGACGATCATGTCGAGGAGGGGGTTGATCCCGAGGTTTTTGAGGGAAGAGCCGCAGACCACGGGGATCAAGGCGCCCGAGGTGACGCCTTTGCGGAGGCCGGCCTGCAGATCCTCGCTGCTGAGTTCGCCGCCTTCCAGATACTTGTTCATCAGCTCATCGTCGGTCTCGGCGATGTCTTCGATCAGGACGTCCCGGTACTTTCGAGCCGATTCTGCCAGATCGGCCGGGATGTCGCCGACTTTGGCGCTCTTTTTCTGTTCGTCGAACGCATAGGCCTTCATCGACGTGAGGTCAACCACCCCGGCGAAGCCGCTCTCGGCTCCCACAGGGAGGGAGCAGACCGTGACCTTTCTGCCGAGACGCTCCCGGATGTGGGCCACGGCCTTCTCGAAATCGGCCCTTTCCCGGTCCATCCGGCTGACGAAAATAAGCCGGGGCAATTTGAATTCATCCGCGTACTCCCACACCTTTTCCGTCTGGAATTCGACGCCGCCCACGGCGTCGACGAGAACCACCGCCGCATCGACGACCCTGAGGCAGCTTTTCGTGTCGAAAGCAAAGTTCGAATCCCCCGGAGTATCGATGAAATGGATCCGGTGCTTATCCCAATCGATATGGTTGGTCGCGGCGCTGATGGAGATGTGTCGCTTCTGCTCCTCCGGCTCATAGTCCATCGAGGAGGTTCCCTCGTCCACGCGGCCGGGACGGTCCGTTTTGCCGGCGACATAGAGGACGGATTCACAAAGGGAGGTTTTTCCCGTTCCACCGTGCCCGATGATCGCCAGATTTCTTATCGATTTTGATTCGTATTTTGGCATGAACACTCCTTTCTGATGACCTGGTCCTGGAATTCTATGTGCTTGAGCTCTTTAGCTTAACCGTCGCTTCAAAGTCAAGACAAATCTGGGAAGAAATCGAAGCTTGACTTTTGGAAGGATTATGATATTTTTCGACCCCTGTTTCCGGATGATGACGGATCTTCAGGACGGTGAAGAGGAGTTTAATGCCGAAAAATTTCTATACGCTCCTGATTCTTCCTAAAAAAGACAGCTCCGCAAAGAAAGTCAGCCTCTCCAGCACACTGGTGAAGGGGGTCTCCATCGTTTTGATGGGGCTGATCCTGTTCGTGATGTACATATCCTATGACTATATCCACATCCGCCGGGAACAGGCGGAATTGATGAGGCTGAAGCAGCAGACGGTGGAGCAGAGGAAGCAGATCGATGGACTGGTCGCCAAGGTCGACCAGTTTACGGTAAAGATGGAAGAACTGAAGCAATTCGACAAAAAGATCAGGATCATGGCAAAACTCGTCACGGGCAGGGACAAGGATCAACTCCTCGGCATCGGCGGTCCGGTGGGCGAGGAAAACCGCCTGCGCGCGAAGATGGCCGCGACCGACAGGCAGATGATCGTCGGGATCGGACGCCAGATGGATCGCCTGACCAACGACGCCACGGCACGCGAACAGAGCTTCGCGGCGATCCTGGAATATCTGCAGGAGAAGAAATCCCTGCTGGCCGCGACCCCGTCGACATGGCCCGTTTTGGGCTGGGTGACCTCCGAATTCGGCAAGCGGATCTCGCCCTTCGGCAGTGAGACGGAATTTCACAAGGGGATCGACATTGCAACGCGGATCGGACGTCCGATTCAGGCGCCGGCGGACGGCGTCGTCGCGGAGGTTGCCTATGAACACGGCATGGGGCAGATGGTCCGCATTGACCATGGTCATGGCGTTTCGACCCTCTATGGCCACCTTTCCAAGGCAGCCGTCCGGGCCGGGACAACGGTCAGCAAAGGCGATCGGATCGGCTATGTGGGAAACACGGGCAGTACCACGGGGTCCCATCTTCACTATACCGTCATGCTCAACGGCATCCCGGTCAATCCGAGAAGGTATATCAATTAGTTATCCGGCCCAGGGAAACGAATCGTCCATCTCTCAAGGGAAGCATCCACCGGTCATGGCGCCGGTTTTTTTTTGAGGAGTTTTATGTTCAACGCAATTCTGAGAAAGATTTTCGGAAGCAAGAATGACCGGGAGATGAAGCGTCTCTCCCTGATTCTCCATGAGGTCAATCAGCTGGAGCCGGCCATGAAGGCGGCGACCGATGAGGAGCTTAAGGCGAAAACGCCCTATTTCAAGGAAAAACTGGAACAGGGAGCCGAACTGGACGATATCATTGCTGAAGTATTTGCCGTCGTGCGGGAGGTCTCCCACCGGACGGTAGGAATGAGGCCCTTCGACGTCCAGATCCTCGGGGGGCTCGTCCTCTACGAGGGAAAGATCGCCGAGATGAAGACGGGTGAAGGGAAGACCCTTGCGGCGACCATGCCGCTCGTCCTCTACGCGCTGACGGGAAAGGGCGTCCATCTCGTCACGGTGAACGACTACCTGGCCCAGAGAGACGCGGCGTGGATGGGGCCGATCTACAAGTTCCTGGGGCTGACGGTCGGCGTCATCGTGCACGGGTTGGACGACAATCAGCGGCGGGAGGCCTACCACGCCGACATCACCTACGGGACGAACAACGAGTTCGGGTTCGATTATCTGCGGGACAACATGAAGTTCAACCTCGAGGAGTACGTTCAGCGCGACTTCCATTACGCGATCGTCGACGAGGTGGACAGCATCCTGATCGACGAGGCGCGGACGCCGCTGATCATCTCTGGACCTTCCGAAGAGTCGACGGAAAAGTACAATCGGGTGAACCAGGTGATCCCGAACCTGCGCAAAGACAAGGATTATACCGTCGAGGAGAAGAGCCGGACCGTGGTCCTGACCGAGGAGGGGGTGGCTCGCGTCGAGGGTTACCTCAAGGTGCAGAATCTCTATGAACCCCAGAACATCGATACCCTGCACCATGTCAATCAGGCCCTGCGCGCCCACACCCTCTTCAAACGCGATGTCGACTATCTGGTCAAGGAGGGGAAGGTCATCATCGTCGACGAGTTCACCGGCCGGGTGATGCCGGGCAGGCGGTACAGCGACGGTCTCCACCAGGCCCTCGAGGCCAAGGAGCATGTCAAGGTCGAGCAGGAAAACCAGACCCTGGCGTCGATCACCTTCCAGAACTATTTTCGGATGTACAGCAGGCTCGCGGGGATGACCGGCACGGCCGATACCGAAGCGGAGGAGTTCGGGAAGATTTACAAACTGGAGGTCCTGGTCCTTCCGACCAACATGCCGATGATCCGGGAGGACTATCCCGATGTGATCTACAAGACGGAAAAGGAAAAATTCGCGGCGGTCATCGAGGAGATCAAGGCGCTCAACGAGGCGAAAAGGCCGGTTCTCGTAGGGACGATTTCTATCGAAAAGTCGGAACTCCTGAGCAAATACCTGACCCGTGCGGGCATCAAACACCACGTCCTGAATGCGAAAAACCATGAAAGAGAGGCGGAGATCGTGGCCCAGGCCGGTCAGGCCGGCCAGGTGACCATCTCCACCAACATGGCCGGACGCGGAACGGACATCAAACTGGGCGAGGGGGTGGCGCAGCTCGGGGGGCTCCACATCCTGGGAACGGAAAGGCACGAGAGCCGCCGGATCGACAATCAGCTCCGCGGACGTTCGGGCCGCCAGGGGGACAGAGGCTCCTCCCGCTTCTATCTCTCCCTCGAGGACGACCTCCTGCGGATCTTCGGAGCGGAGCGGATCGCCTCCATCATGGACAGAATCGGCATGGAGGAGGGTCAGCCGATCGAGCACCGTATGATCTCGAAGGCGATCGAGAATGCCCAGAAGCGGGTCGAGGGACAGAACTTCGATATCCGCAAGCACCTCCTCGAATATGACGACGTCATGAACCGCCAGCGCCAGGTGATCTACGAGCAGCGCAAGAAGGTTCTCAAGGGCGAGTCGCTCTGGGAAGATGTGGAAGAGATGATCGAGGAGATGGTCGATGAGATGGTCCCGGCCTACGTCGACGAAAAGCGCCATCCCGAGGAGTGGGATCTCAAGGGGCTGGACGAGGAGATTCTGCGTCATTTCACCCTGAGACTGAACCTTGCGGAAACGGCCCGCGAACTCGGTCCCGAGGCCATCGGCGAGCGGGTCAACTCTGAGGTCGTGAAACTCCTGCGGAACAAGGAAACGGAATACGGCAAACCCCTGATGGATTACCTGATGAAGGTGATCATGCTCCAGTCGATCGATACGCAATGGAAGGAGAATCTCCTCGCCATGGACCACCTCAAGGAGGGGATCGGGTTGCGGGGATACGGCCAGAAGGATCCGGTCCGGGAGTACCAGAAAGAGGGGTACGACATGTTCATGGAGATGATCAGCCGCGTCAAGGAGGACAGCGTCGAGAAGCTCTGCCTGGTCCAGATCCGGCGCGAGGAAGAGGTGCAGCGGATCGAGGAAAAGCAGCGGAAAGACTACGTGATGTCGCGCGGCGAGGATACGCCGGCGAAGACGACGATCAAGAGGGATGCGGCCAAGGTGGGGAGGAACGACCCGTGCCCCTGCGGCAGCGGCAAGAAGTACAAGAAGTGCTGTGGGGCGTAACGGGTCGTGGAAAAAGCTCATCTTCCGGGATGCCCTTCAGGGAGGTCCGGGCCGTCAGAATATGGGAGGAACGATGCAGATATCGGATGACTATCGTGTTCCGGGATTTCTCGCGAACGGAATTCATGCGGGAATCAAAACCGACGGGAACCGGGATCTTGCGCTGATCTTTTCGCAGCGGCCGGCGACGGCGGTGGGGATGTTCACGACCAACAGCTTCAAGGCGGCGCCGGTCCTTCTCGATCAGGAGCGGATCCGCTCCGGAAAGGCGCAGGCGGTCATCGTCAACAGCGGTGTGGCCAACGCAGCCACGGGAGCGGAAGGGTTTGCCGATGCGCTGGCCGTTTCCCGGGCCGCCTCGGCTGCGCTCGGCATTGAGGACGAACTGGTCCTGGTGGCGTCGACCGGGGTGATCGGGCACCGTCTGCCCCTCCCGAAGATCGAAAAGGGAATAGGGCACCTGGTTTCGGGTCTTCGGGAAGAGGGGATTCCCGACGCAGAGGCCGGGATCATGACGACGGACCGCTACCCAAAACTCGCGTGCCGCAAGGGGCTCATCGGCTCCCGGGAGGTCACGCTCTGCGGCATCGCCAAAGGGGTGGGGATGATCCAACCGAACATGGCCACGATGCTTGCCTTTATCATGACCGATGCCGCCATTGAGCGTGAACCCCTCGACCGGCTGTTCCGGGAGGCGGTCGCCGTCAGCTTCAATGCGATCACCGTTGACGGTTGCATGAGCACGAACGACACGGCCGTCATTCTCGCCAACGGTCAGGCCGGCAACCCTTTGATCCGGCGGGGCTCCCGTCATGCGCGCGTGTTTGGGGAACTTCTTTCGGGGGTTCTCTCCTCCCTCTCCAGGGCCATGGTCCGGGACGGCGAGGGGGCGACCAAACTGATCGAGATCACGGTCACGGAGGCGAAGTCGCGCCGGGATGCAGAGCGCGTCGCCTATGCTATTGCCAATTCGAACCTGGTCAAAACGGCATTTTTCGGAGAGGACCCGAACTGGGGAAGGATCCTTTCCGCTGCCGGGTCCGTCGGGGTCGACCTTCTCGTGGAGAGGGTTCGGCTTTTCCTGGAGGATATCCCCGTCTACGCCGATCAGAGAGGCGTTGCGGGAAAAGCGGGAGAGCTCGCCGGAGTCATGAAGAAGCCGGAAATCCGCCTCCGGATCGCGCTGGGGATGGGAAGCCGCTCTTGGACGGTGTGCGCCTCGGATCTGACCTTCGATTATGTGAAGATCAACGCCCATTACCATACGTAAGCGGCATTTCTGCTTGATTATTTAAAATCTTTGTGTTATCAGCGACGGCAAATTCGCACATCCCAGGATTGACGGGGGTTGCCTTTCAGCGCGAAAGGTTTCCGGTCAAGAAGAGGGGGATGGTGGAAAAAACCAGAGAGGAGTTCAGTATGGCCAGTATTTCAATGAAGTTGTTGCTCGAGGCGGGGGTCCACTTCGGTCACCAGACCAACAAGTGGAACCCGAAAATGAAACCCTACATCTTCGGCGCGCGCAACGGGATCTACATCATCGATCTCCAGCAGACGGTCGGGATGTTCCAGACGGCCTACCAGTTCATCGTCGACACGGTCGCAGCGGGGGGAGAGGTCCTCTTCGTCGGCACCAAGAAGCAGTCGCAGGAGTCGATCCGCGAGGAATCCGAGAGAAGCGGCATGCCTTACGTCAATCAGCGTTGGCTGGGCGGTATGTTGACCAATTTCAGCACCATCAAGAAGAGCATCGATCGCCTGAACGATCTGGACCGGATGTTCGCCGATGACAGCATCAAGGCCTTTCCCAAGAAAGAGATCATGGGGCTCCAGAAGGACCGGGAAAAGCTGAACAAGGTTCTTGGCGGGATCCGTGCCATCAAGGGCGTCCCGAAGGCGCTTTTCGTCGTCGATCCTAAACGGGAGACCATCGCGGTCACGGAGGCGAGAAGGCTTGGCATCCCGATCGTGGCCATGGTGGACACGAACTGCGATCCCGACCTGATCGACTACATCATTCCCGGAAACGACGATGCGATCCGCGCGATCAAACTCTTCTCGGCGAAGATGGCCGACGCCGTTCTCGAAGGGAAGAAACGGTTCGAAGAGCGCCTGCAGGCGGAAAGCGACAAAGAGCGTCCGGCAGCCGCGGCCCCGGCGACCGAAAGCGGAGAGTCGGACGTCCCCGAGAGCGTTGAAACCAAAGGCTCCGAGTCCGCCGAAGGCAAGAGCAATGAAGAGGAGGGAAGATAAATTGGATATTACATCAGCGATGGTGAAAGAGTTGAGGGTGAAGACCGGCGCGGGCATGATGGACTGTAAAGAGGCGCTCACGGCCGAGAAGGGCGACTTCGAAAAGGCGATCGATTTCCTTCGGAAGAAGGGGATGTCCGCCGCCACGAAACGCTCCTCCAAGGCAGCCAAGGACGGCACCGTCGGCAGCTACATCCATATGGGCGGAAAGATCGGCGTCATGGTCGAGGTGAATTGCGAGACCGACTTTGTGGCCAAGACAGAGGATTTCCAGGCCATGGCCAAGGATCTGGCCATGCACGTCGCGGCGTCGAATCCCCGGTACGTCCGGCCGGAGGAGATCCCCGAGGCGGAGCTCGAACGAGAGAAGGATATCTGCCGGAGCCAGCTCATGGCGGAGAAGAAGCCGGAGAAGATCTGGGATAAGATCATCGAGGGCAAACTGAACAAATATTACGAAGAGGTGTGCCTGCTGAATCAGAAATTCGTCAAGAATACGGATATCACCGTGGGCACGCTGGTGACCAACATGATGGCGAAGACCGGCGAAAACATCGTCGTCAGAAGGTTTGCCCGGTTTCAGCTGGGCGAGGAGATGAAGTAGGGGTGGTGGATCGTCCCGCCTACAAGAGGGTCCTGCTGAAACTGAGCGGGGAAACCCTCCAGGGGAAAGAGAGCTCCGGAATCGACCCCGGGGTGGTGGATGCCATTGCAGCCGAGATTCGGGAGGTGGTCGCCTTGGGCGTTCAACTCGGAATCGTCATCGGCGGCGGCAATATCTTCCGCGGCCTGGCGGCGAGCGCCAGGGGGATGGAGCGGACCTCGGCGGATTACATGGGGATGCTCGCCACGGTGATCAACAGTCTGGCGCTCCAGAGCTCCCTGGAGCGGGCAGGCGTTCCGACGCGGGTTCAGACGGCGATCGAAATGCGGGAGGTCGCCGAGCCGTTCATCCAGAGGCGGGCGGTCCGCCATCTGGAAAAGGGCCGGGTGGTGATCTTCGCCGCCGGGACCGGGAATCCCTATTTCACCACCGATACTGCTGCAACGCTTCGTGCCGTCGAGATCAAAGCGGAAATCATCCTGAAAGCGACGAAAGTGGACGGCATTTATGACCAGGATCCGGTCACACATGCCGACGCGATCATGTACGATAAAATAAGTTATACCGAAGTGTTGACGAAGAACCTTAAAGTAATGGATGCAACAGCCATATCGCTCTGCAGGGACAACGGACTTCCCCTGAGTGTCTTCAATTTGCAGAAGCAGGGGAATATCAAGAGGGTGATCTGCGGCGAGAAAGTGGGAACCATTGTCGGAGGCTGAAGCCATGAAAGAGCTGATTTTTGAGGAACTCAAGGAGAGCATGGAGAAGGCAATCCAGGCGCTCGAAAAGTCCTTCAGCAAAGTCAGAACGGGAAGGGCGTCCGTAGCCCTTTTGGACGGGATTCGGGTGGAGTACTACGGCACCCTGACGCCGCTCAATCAGTTGGCCACCCTCTCGGTCCCGGAAAGCCGTCTGATCGTCATCTCCCCCTGGGACAGCTCCGTCCTCTCGGCCATCGAGAAGGCGATCCAGAAATCGGATCTGGGGCTGATGCCCAGCAACGACGGCAAGCTGATCCGTCTGTCGATTCCTGCACTGACCGAGGAGAGACGCCGGGAACTGGTGAAGGTTGTCCGGAAGATGGCCGAGGAGGCGAAGATCAAGCAGCGCAATGCGCGGAGGGATGCCAACGAACAGCTCAAGGAGCTGAAGAAGAAGAACGAGATCCCTGAGGATGAACTTTACGCCCTTCAGGAAGAGGTCCAGAAGTTCACCGACCGGTCTATCGAGAAGACCGATGCGACGCTGACATCGAAAGAGAAGGAGATCATGGAGATCTGAGCCCATCACCTGATCCGCTTTGTGACGGGGAGCCTGAGGCTCCCCGTTTTGTTTGAATCTGTCTTGATAAATGGATGTTGATGTGCTAGTCGCTCACAGGAGGTGTGCGGCCGACGCGTGAAATGACGACGATGAAAGAGATCGACCCCAAGAGGCTTCCCCGCCATATCGCGATCATCATGGACGGCAACGGACGGTGGGCGGAGAGCCATACCATGGGCAGAATTCTCGGGCATCGCAAGGGGGCCGAATCGGTCAGGACCGTCACCAGGACCTGCCGCAGGATCGGGATCCCCTGCCTCACCCTCTACGCATTTTCCGTTGAGAACTGGCTCCGTCCGAAAACCGAGGTTCGTGCCCTGATGAATCTCCTTCTGCAGTATCTCGAAACCGAAACCCAGGAGATGATGGAGCAGGATATACGGCTGACGGCGATCGGCAACCTCGATTCGCTGGATCGCGCCGTACTCGGTAAACTCCGGGAGACGATCGAAAAGACTGCGGGTAACCGGGGGATGATCCTGAATCTCGCCCTGAGCTACGGCGGTCGCGACGAGATTACCGGTGCGGTGAAGCGCATCGTGGCCGACGTGATGTCCGGCAAGGTCGCACCGTCCGATGTCACCAAGGAGCTCTGTTCAAAATACCTCTACACGGCCGATCTGCCCGATCCGGACCTCCTGATCCGGACCGGCGGAGAGTACCGGATCAGCAATTTTCTTCTCTGGCAGGCGGCGTATGCGGAATTCTATTTTACCGACATCTTCTGGCCCGATTTCGGAGAAGCGGACCTGCTGGCGGCAATTGCCGAATATCAGCGCCGTGAGCGGAGATTCGGACTGACCAGCGACCAGATCGGGAGGGGAACGAGGAACAAGACAGACCTGTTCGACGGCTCTGCGGATCATAGTCCGGGCCGGTCGGCTGACGTCCGCAAACGCACCCGCGGAGGCGATGCATGACGTCCCATTTGAAGAGATGGATCACCGCGATCGTCGCCGTACCGATCCTGTTTTACCTGATCGCCTTCGGCGGGGAAGACGCCTTTGCCATTCTGATTGTCGTCGCCTCGCTCGTCGGGATGGATGAGTACAACCGGATGGCCTTCGGAAAGGGATTGACCGTCGAAAAAGCGGAGACGATGATCATCGCGCTTCTCATCCTGGTTGCGGCCTTCTTCGCGAACCTGCCCCTGCTTCTTGCCGTGCTCGCGTTCGGCGTGATGATGGTTCTGATGCTGAACCTTCTTCGGATCAGGAGGGAAGGGGTGGAGATGGTCCATGCAGACCGCGTGATCCTGGGGGTTCTCTACATCCCGCTCCTGATGTCCCATTTCGTCATGATCCGCCGGTCGCCATCCGGCGTTCTCTGGATATTCTTCATCCTGGTCCTGGCTTTCGCCGGGGATGTCGCCGCCTATTATATCGGACGGCGATACGGGAAACAAAAACTCCTTCCCGAGGTCAGTCCGGGCAAGACGGTGGAAGGGACGATCGGTCTCGTCGCGGGAAGCATCGCGGGCTGTATTCTGTTCAAGCTCTTCTTTTTTCCGGCCCTGCCCACGGTCCATGCCGTCGTTCTCGGGCTGGTCGGAAGCATCGCGGGGCAGCTCGGAGATCTCTCCGAGTCGGCCCTGAAAAGGTCGGCCGGCGTCAAGGACTCGGGAGTGATCCTGCCGGGACACGGTGGGATACTCGACCGGCTGGACTGCCTGATGTTCATCACCCCCTTTGTCTATTACTACCAGGGCTGGGTGATTCGATGAGACGGATCTCCCTCCTCGGTTCGACCGGCTCCATCGGAGTCAGTACACTGGACGTCGTCGCCGCCCACGCGGATCGGTTCGCCGTCGCGGCTTTGGCCGCGGGACGCAACGTCGCGCTCCTCCGCGAGCAGGTCGAAAGGTTCCGGCCGCGCGTGGCGGCGATGATCGATGAAGAGCATGCGGCAGAGCTCCGCCGGCTTCTGGGGCCCGGGTCGGCGACGGAGGTCCTTGCGGGGCCCGCGGGGTATCGGGAGGCGGCCGCACTCGCCGACGCCGATGTGGTCGTTTCGGCCATGGTCGGGGCGGCAGGACTGATTCCGACGCTTCAGGCGATCGAGGCGGGCAAGGATATCGCCCTGGCGAACAAGGAGACGCTCGTGATGGCGGGGCACATCGTGCTTCGCAGGGCCGCCGAGAGGCGGATCCGGATCACTCCGGTCGACAGCGAGCACAGCGCCATCTTCCAGTGTCTAATGGGAAACAGGCGGGAAGAGGTGCGGCGGCTCATCCTCACGGCTTCCGGGGGACCCTTTCTCCACACCCCGAAGGAAGACCTTGCGAAGGTTACGGCCGCCTCCGCGCTGCGGCACCCGAACTGGGTGATGGGGAAGAAGATCACGATCGATTCCGCCACCATGATGAACAAGGGGCTGGAAATCATCGAGGCGGGATGGCTATTCGGCCTCCCCGTGACCAAGATAGACGTGCTGATCCATCCGCAGAGCATCGTTCATTCGCTCGTGGAGTACCGGGATGGCAGCGTGATCGCGCAGATGGGCATTCCCGACATGCGGCTTCCGATCGCGTTTGCGCTCTCCTACCCCGAACGTCTGAACCGGGACGAAGAGGCATTGGACCTTCGAAAGGTTGGAACGCTCACGTTTCTCGATCCCGACCGGGTCCGTTTTCCAGCGCTTCGGCTTGCCTACGAGGTGGCGAAAGCGGGTGGAACGATGCCAGCCGTTTTGAATGGGGCGAATGAAATCGCGGTTGCGGCCTTCATTGCGGAAGGAATCCGATTTGACCGGATCGTTTCGGTCGTTGAAGAGGTTCTCTCCCGTCACAGCGGGCCAGCGGATCCGGGGATCGACGAGATCCTCGCAGCGGACCGCTGGGCCAGGGAAGAGGCGGGGGTCATCATCAAAGGAATGGAAAATTGATCGGAATCAGTATCGTATCGGTGGTTATCCTGTTGGGTGTCCTGATCTTCGTCCACGAACTGGGCCATTTCCTGATGGCCAAGCGGGCGGGGGTCGGGGTTCTGAAATTTTCGCTCGGATTCGGCCCGCGGATCGTCGGCAGGAAGATCGGGGAGACGGAATACCTCCTTTCGCTCTTTCCGCTGGGCGGTTACGTGAAGCTGCTCGGGGAATCACCGGGTGAAGAGCTTCCCGAGGGGGATGCAAAGAGATCCTTCCTGAGGCAGTCTGTCTGGAAACGGATACTGATCGTGGCGGCCGGGCCGCTCTTCAACGTTCTGCTGGCCCTGGTGATCTTCACGGGCGTCAATATGGTCGGGCTTCCCGTGCTGACCCCGGAAGTGGGCTCCCTCCAGGAGGGTTCGGCCGCGATGGACGCCGGGATCAAGGCCGGGGACAGGATTGTCGCCATGGATGGAAAGGCCGTCACGAAGTGGGACGAGATCTCCGAAATCGTGACGGCCGGCAAGGATAAGCCGCTCCGGATCACGGTGCGCAGAGATTCGTCCACCGTGGATTTCACCGTGACCCCGCGGCCGATGAAGACACGGAACCTCTTCGGCGAGGAGATCGAATCCTTCAAGATCGGCATCAGTCCATCGGGGCATACCGTCATCGAGAGGCGAAACCCTGTAATGGCGCTCGGAGCGGGAATCCGCCAGACGTGGGTCATCAGCAAATTGACCGTCGTCAGTCTCGTCAAGATGATCGAGGGGGTCGTCTCGCCGAAGACGCTGGGCGGTCCGATTCTGATCGCCCAGATGGCGGGGGCGCAGGCCCAGGAAGGGGCGGTTCAATTCCTTCTCTTCATGGCCCTCCTGAGCATCAATCTGGCGGTCCTCAATGTGCTGCCCATTCCGATCCTCGACGGCGGACACCTGCTCTTCTACGCGATCGAAGTGGTGACGGGGCGGGAGATCAATCTCCGCTGGCGGGAAATGGCCCAGCAGGTCGGCTTCGTGCTGCTCATTCTGCTGATGATCTTCGTCTTCATGATGGACATCGAAAGGCTGAATATTCAATATATCAGCGACCTCATCCGGAAAATCCTGGGCTAGCATGATCACCCTGGCGATCGAATGCGCAACCGATACCGTGAGCCTGGCGCTCCTGCAAGGGGAGGAGGTTCGCGCGGAGCTCTATCTCGGCGCGGGAAGACACCACGCCGAGCTCCTGCTTCCGGCTCTCCAAAAACTTCTCGCTCTGTCGGGAATCGCCATGGAGCAGGTCGATCTCCTGGCCTGCACCAGCGGGCCCGGATCATTCACCGGCGTGAGAATGGGGGTGAGCACCGTGAAGGGACTTGCCCTTGCCTTGGAAAAGCCCATCGTCGGGGTTTCGACGCTGGAGACCCTGGCCATGAACGCCCCTCCCGCGCAGGGGCTGGTCTGTGCGCTGCTCGATGCCCGCAGGGAGCAGGTGTATGCGGGCGTGTACCGGACAGGGTTCGACGGCTTTCCGGAAGCGGTCGCGCCGGAGCGGCTGACCGATATCGCGCAGCTTCTGGCAGGTCTGCCGGTGGACCGAGTCGATTTCATCGGAGACGGGGCGCTGCGCTACCGGGACCGGATCGTGGGATCCCACACCGGCCGTTGCGTCCCGGACGGAAGCGGATTCCACCGGCTCCAGGCATCCGCGGCCGGTTTGATCGGATTGCGGCGTTATTCCCGATGCGGCGGTGAAGACCCGCTCACCTTTTCTCCGAAATACCTTCGCCTCTCCGAAGCGGAAGCGCGGTTGGAAGGTTCTGCGGGCTCTTGAGGAACAGTGATCGATTGATCTCGTCAATCGGTCACGACCTCGTCGAAGTGAAACTCCCGGCCGACCGCTGTCGGCGTTCCCTGCCGGCCGCAGGTCGGGCAATCCAGTCGGCTTTTGATCTTCACAAAATTTCTCCCGCAGGCCGGGCAGCGCAATTCCCCCCTGATCCAGCGCACCTTCAGTTCGGCGCCTTCGGCGGGCGTTCCCTCCGTGAAATTCTCGAAATAGAGGCGCACCGAGGTTTCGTCAAAACCCGGCAGGTCGCCCATGACCAGACAGAGGCTTTTGACTTTGCGGCCGCCGGTGGCGGTGATTAGGTCCTTGACCAGCTTTTCGACCTGATGGTGCTCATGCATGGTGCTTCTCCGGCTCTCTGGAGGAGGCCGCCGCGGAATACCCCTTCTCGATGGCGAGACAATTCTTCGGACAGACCTCGACACAGAAATTGCAGGAGACACAGCGCAGGCGATCGATCTCCCACTCCCTGGCCTCGCGATTCACCGACAGGGCTTGGCTGGGGCATCTGCGCTGGCAGAGGCCGCAGAATATGCACTCATCGATCGCAACTTCGATATGACCGCGGCTGCCTTCCGCATAGTCGCGGCGCACGGCCGGATACATCCGGGTTGCCGGACGGCCGAACAGCGAGCGAAGGATCATCTCTCCGATGGTGAAAACAGGCATGCTATCTCTCCGTGCAACTGATGCAGGGGTCGATCGTCAGGACCAGCACCGGCACATCGGCCAGCTGGCACCCCGGCATGACCTTCAGCATCGCCGGGATGTTGGCGAATGTCGGGGTGCGCACCCGCAGCCGTTCCAGATTCTTCGTACCGTTCGCTTTCACGTAGTAGATGACCTCGCCGCGGGGTTGTTCGGTGCGGGCGTAAAACTCGCCGTCGGGAAAGCCCGTGACCTTGGTTTCGATCGCGCCGGACGGGATCTTTTCCGCACACTGCCGGATAATGTCGACCGATTGGAACAGCTCCCCGACGCGCACCACGCAGCGGGCGTAGCTGTCCCCCTCCCGGGCGGTGACGGGTGCGAAATCGATCTCTCCGTAAGCGGCGTACTTGAGCATGCGCATGTCCATGGTCACGCCGCTGGCACGCACCATGGGCCCCACGGCGCCCAACCGCAGGGCGTCCGGTCCGGACAGGGTTCCGACGCCGCAGAGGCGCCGCTTCACGGTCAGGTCATTGAGAAAAACGTCGCCGATTTCTTTGTATTCCTGGGCGTAATCCTGAAGCCTGGCCGCAATGCCTTTCAGTTCGGTGTTCTCGATGTCACGCCGGACGCCGCCAATCTTGCAGGAGCCGAAAATGACGCGGCCGCCGGTCGTGGCTTCGATGATGTCGAGCACCTTCTCGCGCAGCCGCCAGCTGTGCATGAAGAGGCTTTCGAACCCGAAGGCGTCGGCCGTCAGCCCCAGCCAGAGCAGGTGGCTGTGGATTCGGGAGAGTTCCGACCAGACCGTCCGCAGATAGTTGGCGCGCGCCGGCACCTCGACGTTCATGAGCTGTTCGACGCCGTGGCAATAGGTCATGCCGTGGATGAAGCTGCAAATGCCGCAGATCCGTTCGGCCACGTAAACGAATTCCTGAAAATCCCTCTTTTCGACGAGCTTCTCGAGCCCCCGGTGGATGAAGCCGATCGAGGGGATCGCCTCGACCACGGTCTCATCCTCGACGACCAGGTCCAGATGGATCGGTTCCGGCAGTACCGGGTGCTGGGGTCCGAAAGGGATGATGGTGCGCTGACTCACGACTCTTTTGCCTCCGTCTGGGCCGCGGGTTTGGCGACCCGTTTGGGCTTGACCGCCACAACCGGCTTTTCGGCGAACGCAGCGGGCCTGGCCACCTGATAAAATTTGCCCTGATAATCGATATTGATGTGTTTGATCTGCAGGCCGAACAGGTCATGCAGCTCGTTTTCGTAGAGAAAGGCGCTCCAGTAAATGCCGCTGATGCTCGGAATTTCCTGGTCGTTGTCCGCCAGCTTGATTTTGAGATTCACGAACTTCAAATCCTTGTCAAAGGAGTAATTGACTTCGAATATTTCGGTACGGGTCGCGCCGATCTGCACCAGGCGATAACCGGCACTCTGCATCTCCACCACCTCACCGAGCAATCGGTCGGGGGTGGTTTCCCTCAGATCCTGGGTCTCGATCATGATCTTGCGCCTTTCTTCATCTTCTCTTCGCGCCGCTTGTTCTCCCAGATCTCCAACGCCTTGACCACGCCGTCGATGATCGCCTCCGGCCGTACGGCGCAGCCCGTCACGTAGAGGTCCACGGGAATGACCTTGTCCGGGCCTCCCAGGACGTTGTAGCACTCCCGGAAAACGCCGCCGGAGCAGGCGCAGATCCCGATCGCGACCACCACTTTCGGGTTCGGCATCTGGTCGTAAATGTTCTTGATGACCGACTTGTTCTGTTCATTGACGGACCCTGTGATCAGAAAGATGTCGGCGTGCTTGGGGTTGCCGGTATTGATCACGCCAAAGCGCTCCACGTCGTACATCGGCGTCAGCGCGGCGAGCACTTCGATGTCACAGCCGTTGCAGCTCGACCCGTCGTAGTGGATGATCCATGGTGATTTCTGCATCAACGACATTGGTTCCTACCTGAATAACGCCAGAGCCAGGATGTTGCCGAAGCCCAGAACCGCGGCGACCACCCAGGATGAAAAGACCGTCATCTGCCAGCGCGCCCGGGCGCAGGCATTGTCGATAAAGATTTCGAGAAAATAGACCATTAGCGCGGCCAACGCACCCAGCCAGAGATGCGGCGCGAAGAACAAGCCCACCAGGCCCAGCAGGAGAATGTTTTCATACCAGTGGGCGATCTCGATCAGCCCCAAGGCCGGACCGGCGAACTCCGTGGTGATCCCTTTGACGACTTCCTGGTGCCCGTGATGGGACGTGGACAGGTCGAAGGGCGACTTGCGCAGCTTGATGGTCAACACATACAGAAAACCCAGGAAGACACCGGGCAGGGAACCGATCAACATCGGATGGGGGGTGCTGACGATTTGTTCCACGTAAAAGGTTTTCGCGGCCATGTAGATGCCGACGGCATAGAACAGGACCATCGGTTCATAGGCCATGATCTGCAGCAACTCGCGTTCGGCGCCGATCGAGCTGTACGGCGCCCCCCCCTTGTACCCGGCCAGGACAAAAAAGGCACTTGCCAGCATCATCGAGAAGATGACCAGGAGCAGGTCCTCGCCGGCGAAAAAGATCCCGCCGGTAAAAACGATGAATACCAGGAAAAATACGACGTACGCGGTCTGGGTATGGTGTGCGACCAGATTTTCCTTACAGAATAATTTCGCCACATCGTAGAAAGGCTGCAAGATCGGCGGGCCGAAACGTCCCTGCATGCGCGCCGTGATCCGGCGGTCGACGCCGGCCAAGATCCCTCCCAGCACAGGTCCGAAAACAACATATAATAGGGCAAACAGGATATCCATCGTCAGGCGAATGCTCCGATCATCATCACGATCAACAACCCCAAGGCAATGAAAACGCTGGGATACAACAAAATATGTTCGCCGAAATATTTTTCCAGGTAATAATTCTGAAAGGCGTTTTCCCGAATCGTCCCAGCCGACCCCAGGAACGTTTTCGTTCCAGGGATGTTGGCCCCGCCCATGTAGATATCGATCAAGTCTGTGGTCTTCCTTCTTTCGCGCTTACTCGGCAGACTGAAGGGGAACAGAAAGACCATGCCCATCATGATGATCATGATGATCATATTTCCCCGGCTGATCGTGGCGCTTACACCGTAAACGCTGATGACGTAGGGCTCGATCATGTGGTGCGAGACATAAGGGAAAAAGAGGCAAAAGGCCATCATCGAAAAACCCAGAATATACAGCGGCACCCAGATCGTACGGCTTATCCCGGCTTCAATATTCGCCCGGAGCTGGTTTACGGAAAGCAACTTGCCCATCCATTTCACCCAGAAGAAGAGGGTGGCCGCGGAACCGTACAACAGGAAAAAAGAGAGGATCGGGTTGGCGTCGATCACGGCGACCAACGCCGCCCATTTGCTGATCAGCATACCGAAAGGGGCCAGAAACATGCCGGCCATGCCGATCAGCATCAACCATGCTGTCTTGGGCATGACCACGATCAGACCGCCCATGTCCTCGATGTCGCGGCTGACGATGGTGTGCGCGATGGACCCTACGCAGAGGAACAGCAGGCATTTGGCGACCGCGTGGAAAATGATCAAAAGGACGGCCGCCCAGATCGATTCGTATGTGCCGATACCGGCGCACATGACGATGAGTCCCAGGTTGGCGATGGTGGAGTATGCCAGGACCTTCTTGGCGTCACGCTGGGAAATCGCGATGATCGAGCCCATCATGAAGGTGAAGCCGCCGATCAGTGCGACCAACAAACCGGCGTACGTGCCGGTGAACAGGGGGCCGAGCTTTGCAAGCAGGTAGACGCCGGCCTTGACCATCGTGCTGGAATGCAGCAGTGCGGAAACGGGCGTTGGCGCCACCATCGCCCCCAGGAGCCAGGACGAAAAGGGAAGCTGGGCAGATTTGACGATCCCGGCAATGGACAGCAGGATGACCGGCGTCATCACCACGAATTTGTCCTGGATCAGAAGCTGATCCCATTCGAATACCCCATGCTGCAGGAAGAGGACCACGATTCCCACGATCATGGCCAGACCGCCCACGAGGTTGAACCCCAGGGCGAGGAAGGCGTTATCGATCGACTGTCGGTCTCCGCGGTAGGCGATCAAGGCAAAAGAACAGATCGTCGTGATCTCCCAGAAAAAGTAAAACCACAGGAGGTCATTACTGAACACGATGCCGAACATCGCCGAAAGAAAGGCGAAGATGATCAGGAAAAAAGAACGGCGTTTATCGGGAGTATTTTTCTTCTGCGCCTGGTAGTCCCCCATGTAGCCCAGGGCGTAAACGGCGATCAGGCTGCCGATGATGCCGATGATCAGCGCCATGATCAGAGTAAGCCTGTCAATGAACAGGGGAAAAACGGATTCCAGATGGCGGGACTGGGATAGTTCAAACCACAGCCCGAGACCGGCCTGGGCCACGGCAAGGAGAATGATCGGCCATTTCCTGTGCCTGGCGGCGATGAAGATGATGAATCCCGCCAGGGCCAGTTCGACCGCCTGCATCGTCGGTCTGATCCAAGGGGCCTCCACCTTGAGCAGAAGGAAGGGAACCGGAAAGCCATTCCGCAGCAGCCCGAGGGAAACGATGATCAGCAGAAGCGCCGAACCGATGACGATCACCCGGCGGACACCCTCGCTGCGAACGATGCCCAAAGCGAGGGCCGCAATAAGCGGGTAAACGATGAGAAAAACGATGCCGTAAAATGATGTATCCATATTCAAATACGCCAATGCTTCCGAAGCATGAACAAAAACGGCCCGGATGATCAACTCTGGCTCGTGGCACTTGCTTTAAACCGGAATACCTGCGGAGCATCCGCGGGAGGACGCGTCACTTCCGTGACGCCAGCTGGACATGAGAGAATGATTTTCTGGTCGAATATCCGTTGCACCTCTGGCAGTTTCCGTATCGGGACCGAAATCCCACGCCGTCTTTTACGCCGGTCGGAACGCTTTGTCAAGATTTATCGAGCACCTGGCTGTGGAGCCGCCGGCGGGCGCTATTCTTGACATAGAGGAGGGTGCATCCTATATTCCAGACACGATTTCCGATCGATCTCGGTGTTGACCTTCTTACCTCACTCCCGGAGCGATAGGGATCATCGGCAAGAGCGATAAGACGCGCAGTCGGGCGTGGATCAGGAGCAGATATGTGCATTGCATTTCCCGGAAAGGTCCTTTCGGTCACCGGGAGCGGTTCAGCGGTCGTTGATATCGGCGGCATCCGGCAAGAGGTCAGTGTCGACCTCCTGGCCGATCAGGTCAAACCCGGAGACTATGTGATTTCCCATGCCGGTTATGCGATCCAGAGGATCGATGAGACCGCCGCCCGGGAGAGCCTGGCGCTGCTTCGGGAGATTCTGGCCGATGAGGTATCTTGAGGAATATCGGGACCCCGTGCTTGCGGGCCGTCTCCTGGAACGCGTGACCGCCGTTGCGGACCGGATCGGCCGGCCCGTGACGATCATGGAGGTCTGCGGCAGCCACACCCAGGCCATCGGCCGGTATGGAATCCGGCGGCTCATGCCGCCGGGGATCCGGTTGATCTCGGGCCCGGGATGCCCTGTCTGTGTGACGTCGGCAAGCGATGTGGACCGGGCGCTCTGGCTGGCGGGCCGGAAGGGGGTGATCTTTGCCACGTTCGGTGACATGATGAGGGTGCCGGGCACGGAGGGGAAAAGTCTCCAGAAACTCAAGGGGGCCGGCGCAGACATCCGGGTGGTCTCGTCCGCCATGGACTGCATCGCCCTGGCCCAGGGGGAGACGAAGCGGGAGGTCGTCTTCATGGGGATCGGCTTCGAGACGACCGCCCCGACGATCGCCTCGATGGTCCGGTCCGCCCGTAGGTCAGGGATCTCCAACGTCTCGCTCTTTTCGGTCCACAAGATCGTCCCCCCGGCCCTGAGGCTTCTCATCTCCGACCCCCGGCTCAACCTGGACGGGTTTCTCTGCCCGGGCCACGTCAGTGTCATGACCGGTTCGGCGGCCTACAGCTTTCTTGCAGAGGCCGGTAAGGCGGCGGTGATCACGGGTTTCGAACCTGTCGACGTCATCGAGGGGGTCTGGATGCTCCTGGAACAGCTCTCCCTCGGAAGGACTGAGGTGGCGATCCAGTACCGCAGGGCGGTGCGACCGGAGGGCAACCCGCGGGCGATGGCCGTGATGGCCGAGGTCTTCGAGATCGGGGACGCCGAGTGGCGGGGTCTCGGGCCGATCCCGAAAAGCGGCCTCCGCCTCCGCAGGGAGTACGGGGAGTTTGACGCTGAAGCGCGTTTTGGGATCCCGGCGTTTCATTCCGAAGAGGATCCCGGCTGCTCCTGCGGAGCGGTCCTCCGGGGGCTCACGGAACCGGAGGCATGTTCATTGTTCCGACAGGTGTGCACGCCGGCCAACCCCATCGGACCCTGCATGGTCTCCGCGGAGGGGAGCTGCTCGGCCCATTACCGGTATGGATAGAAGCCTGCTGCTGGTGGATGGAAAGGCAGTCCGCATGACAGTCAGAGTACGGTTCTTCTTCGAGGGGACGGTCCAGGGGGTCGGATTTCGTCCCTTCATCTGGAGGCAGGCCAGTACCCGCAGCCTTGCCGGTTCTGTCCGGAATCGTCCTGACGGGGTTGTCGTCGAGGTGGAGGGAGAAGCCGCCGCCGTAGAGGCGTTCCTCGGGGGGGTGAACGAACACCTGCCCCCCCTGGCTGAGATCATCCGGATCACCCGGACCTCCGTTCCGCCGACCGGAGAGAAGGGGTTCGCGATCGTGGCGAGCGATACCCGCGGACCGGGAGACGCCCGGATCAGCCCCGACATCGCCACCTGCAAAGCCTGCCTGACTGAGCTTTTCGATCCCGCCGACCGTCGTTTCCGCTACCCTTTCATCAACTGCACCGACTGCGGTCCGCGGCTGACCATCATCCACGCCGTTCCCTACGACCGCGGCAATACCTCGATGGCCTGCTTCCCGATGTGCCCGCAATGCCGGGAGGAATATGAGAACCCGGCCGACCGCCGGTTCCACGCGGAACCCATCGCCTGTCCGGTGTGCGGACCCCGGCTGGAACTGGCCGATAGCGAGGGCCGGACCTGTGCAGAAGGCGAGCCCATCGCCCGGAGCCTCGAACTCTTGCAGGACGGCGCGATCCTGGCGGTCAAGGGGCTCGGGGGGTTCCATCTGGTCGTCGACGGCCAAAACGAGGCAGCGGTGAGGCGCCTGCGCTCCCGAAAGTGCCGGGAGGAAAAGCCGCTGGCGCTCATGGTGAAGGATCTCGACACGGCGGGGCGGCTGGCGGAAATCGGCGAAGCCGAGCGGGAGCTTCTGACCTCCCCGGAGCGGCCGATCGTTCTGCTCAAACGCCGGGATGGAGGCCCTGTTGCCCCGTCGGTCGCTCCGGGGCTCGACCTCCTCGGGGTCATGCTTCCGTACACCCCTCTCCAGCATTTGCTCCTGGCCGGCGAACTGTCCGTCCTGGTCATGACGAGCGCCAACCGGGTCGACGAACCGATCTGCATCGGCAACCGGGAGGCCATGCGGCGGCTCGAGGGGATTGCCGATGCCTTTCTCGTCCACAACCGGGATATCCTCGTGCGCTGCGACGACTCCGTGGTCATGGCCGCGGATGGCGAAGCTTTTCCGCTTCGCCGTTCGCGGGGCTACGCCCCGCGGCCGATCGCCCTCCGCAGGAGCTACGGGGAAGTCCTGGCTCTGGGGGCCCAGGCCAAATCGACGCTCTGCATCGTGAAGAAAGGGCATGCCTTTCTGAGTCCCCACATCGGCGACCTGGAGACCCCCGAGGCAAGGGACTTCTTTCACGAAAGTCTCACACTGATGGAGAGGATCACCGAGTGCCGCCCCCGGCTCATCGCCTGCGACCTGCACCCCGGATACTACACCACCCGCGCAGCCGAGCGAATGGCCGAAGATGAAGCCGGAAGGGTGGTCGTGGCCGTCCAGCACCACCATGCCCATACCGTGAGCGTGATGGCAGAGAATCGCATCGGCGGGGAGGTGATCGGCCTGGCGATGGACGGCACCGGGTACGGCACCGACGGTCAGGTCTGGGGCGGGGAATTCCTCCGTGCGGACGAGCGATCCTTCACCCGCATGGCGCATCTTCGCTACATTCTCCTGCCCGGCGGGGAGCTCGCCATCCGGGAGCCCTGGCGCATGGGGGCAGCGCTCCTCCGCGAAGCCTTCGGGGGAGAGTGGATAGAGTTGGCGCGCCGGCTGAAACTCCTCCCGGAGGAGAAAGCCGGTGACGACGTTTGTGGACGGAACCCGCAGGCAGGATGCAAAGAGGAGGCGATGGGGGGCGCCGGGGACGGGCAAGTCTCACGCGGTGATGATGCCGTCACCCTTCTGGAAAAGGTCATGGCCGGACGGATCCATACGCCCTGGACCTCGAGCCTCGGACGGGTCTTCGATGGCATTGCGGCCCTTTGCGGTCTCCGCAGCCGGGTCAGCTTCGAGGGCCAGGCAGCGATGATGCTGGAGGCGATCGCGCGGGGGGAGACCGATCTGCGACTCCCTTTCACGGTCCGGAGGGAGGGGCCGGGCGATCCCTTCTGTCCCGCCTCGGGAGAGGGCGGCTGGATTCTCGACCTGGTTCCCGCCGTCCGGGCGATGGTCGAGGCTCTCCTCGGGGGCCGCGGGCCCCGAGAGATAGCCCTGGCGTTCCATCGTCTCCTTCCGGAGGCGCTGACGGCCATGGCGGTCCTTCTCCGGAAAGAGACCGGATTGAACCGGGCAGCCCTGAGCGGGGGGTGTTATCAGAACCGTCTTCTGCTCACGGGGTGTGTCGCGTCGCTCCGCGGAGCGGACTTCGAAATTTCCCAGCACCGGATCGTTCCCCCGAATGACGGCTGCATCTCCCTGGGGCAGGCGGTATCGGCAGGGGCGAGACGCGAAGCAAGTGAGTCTACTGGGTGAGGCACCGACGATGACCTATGACAGGATTCTTCTGGAACACGGCGGGGGCGGTCAGCTCTCCAACGATCTGATTGCCGGGACCTTTCTTCCCCTTCTGCGAAATCCTCTCCTGGAAAAGCTGGAGGACGGCGCTGTCTTCGAGGTTGGAGGGGTGAAGCTCTGCTTCACCACGGACTCCTTCGTGGTCCATCCCAGGTTCTTCCTCGGCGGGGACATCGGCTCCCTTGCCGTCCATGGGACGGTCAACGATCTGGCCATGTGCGGAGGGAGCCCCCTAGCCCTGAGCGCGGGTTTCATCCTGGAAGAGGGGTTCCCGATGGAGGAACTCGACCGGATCATCCGTTCCATGGCCGCCGCGGCAGAACACGCGGGCGTCGCCGTCGTCACCGGAGACACGAAGGTTGTCCCGCGGGGGGCGGCGGACGGCCTTTTCATCAACACCTCCGGCATCGGGATCGTCCGATACGGGAGTCCCCTCTCCGTGGGAAGCATCCATCCCGGCGACGCGCTCCTCGTCAACGGACCGATCGGCGACCACGGGGCTGCCATCCTGAGCTGCCGGGCAGATTTCGGTTTCGTCTCGCGGATTGCGTCCGACTCGGCGCCTTTGAACGGCCTGGTTGACGTGGTGCTCGCAGCCAGCCCGGGCGTTCATTGCATGCGCGATGCGACTCGCGGTGGTCTGGGTGCGATCCTCGCCGAAATTGCCGGGCAGAGCGGCTTGCGGATCGATATCCGGGAGCGGGATATTCCCGTCCGGGAGGAGGTCCGGGGGATCTGCGAGATTCTCGGCTTCGATCCGCTTTTTCTGGCCAACGAGGGACGGATGGCGCTCTTCTGCGCGGCCGAGGCGGCCGAAACGGTCATGGCGGCAATGCGGGGGCATGCGCTCGGACGTGGTGCGGCCCTGATCGGCGCCGTCAGGGAAGACCGGCGGGGGCGCCTCGTCATGGAGACGCTGATCGGCGGCTTCCGGGAGATCGACCTGCCGACCGGAGAGCTGGTTCCCCGGATCTGCTGACCGATCGCAGGGTCTCGGATATCTGGCCGTGTGGCATCCTGTCGGTCATTCTGTTCCCTGATCGGGACTATCCCCTTTTCGGCCGCCGCGAAGCATTGCCGTTCCCTTTACCCCTGCGATTCAAAAAAAGCGCCCGTAAGGCAACGGGAATGACAGAGAGGTTGACAGAAGACTTGAACTGCGGTATGGGCTTACGAACATTTTAGTTGAGGCGGGCACATGGGGTACCGGGATTGAGAGAACGTTCTCCACGGGGGTGGGACGGTCGTTGAACATCGACAACAAACACGACGGGTTGATTGCCGCTGAAGGGTTGCCCTTCATCATACCGCTGGGGGTGGCGGCTCTGCTCGGCTTTCTGGCCGGGTTCAGGGGAATTTCCCTTTTCCTGCTCCTGGCGACCCTGTTTGTGATCTGGTTCTTTCGCAATCCGCAAAGGAAAACACCGGAAAGGGCAGGGCTCGTCATCTCCCCTGCCGACGGCAGGGTGATTCGGATCGAAGAGACGGCCCACGAGGAGCGTCCGGGCAGAACCTTTCATAAGATCAGTATCTTCATGAATGTCTTCAACGTTCATGTCAATAGGATGCCCTTTTCGGGAGAGGTCCGGCTCATCCGTTACCGGAAAGGGAAGTTCCTGTCGGCCAACCTCGACAAGGCATCCGAGCTCAATGAAAGGAATACGGTTCTTCTGCAGACGGCCGATGGAAGAGAGATCATCACGGTGCAGATCGCAGGACTGATTGCCAGGCGGATTGTCTGCTGGCTCGAGGAGGGGATGCAGGCCGTGCGGGGGGAGCGATTCGGCCTGATCCGTTTCGGTTCGCGGGTTGAAGTATTTCTGCCGCTTGGCTCGACCGTTCTGGTCAAGGTGGGACAGAAGGTGCGGGCCGGCGAGACGCCCATAGGAGAACTGACATGAGAAACAGTACGTCGTTCAGACGTGACCGGATGAAGAAGGGGATCTACGTCCTTCCGAATCTCTTTACCACGGCCAATCTTTTCTGCGGGTTCTATTCCGCGATCGCCTCGATGAAAGAGATGTACGAGATTGCGTCGGTGACGCTACTGATCGCGGTGGTGCTGGACAGCCTCGACGGCCGGATTGCGCGGATGACCCATACGACCAGCAAATTCGGCGGGGAGTATGACTCCCTTTGTGATCTGGTGACCTTCGGGGTGGCGCCGGCCATCCTGATGTACAACTGGTCCCTGGTTTCGTTCGGGAAATGGGGATGGCTCGCGGCATTCCTGTTCGTCGTCTGCGGGGCGCTCCGCCTGGCCCGGTTCAACGTCCAGATCGGTGTGATCGACAGCCGGGTGTTCAATGGTTTGCCCATCCCGGGCGGCGCCGCGGTCCTGGCCACGGGCGTTTTACTGTACTATTACCTGGGCGGAGAAGGGCGTTTCCCCCACCCGATGATCATGATCGGTGTGGCGGCCATTGCGCTTTTCATGGTCAGCAACATCAAATACTACAGCTTTAAGGACCTCAATTACTTTGCCCGCAAGCCCTTCATGTCCTTCGTCCTGATCGTGGTGATTCTCGTGATCGTGGTTGCGGAGCCCCAGATCATGCTGTTCACGTTTGCCTTCGGATACAGCATGTCGGGTCCGGCATGGGGCCTTTTCAAAATCGGCCGGAAGCTTTTGGCGCACAAGACCGGTAAGCCGGAATGTCAGGACCATCCGCTGTAGG
>JAJFTY010000056.1 GCA_021372695.1 Deltaproteobacteria bacterium | reverse complement strand
CAGCCGCAATATCCATCCAGGCCATCATCAACGCCATGGAATCAGCCGGTTGCGGAGCCTGCGCGGCCCGTCTCGTGGCCAAACGTGAACTGAAGAAATACACAGGAGGGATCCATGGACAAGCAGCTATTGGTTGACCAGATCGGCGGCCTCACGGTGAGGTTGAAGACCCTGGAGGCAGACCGGGACCTTCTCTTGAAGGCGCAGGGATTGGACGAGCAGGCCGAAGTGGCCCGGAAGAAGGCCGAGGATCTCAAGGAGAGCGTGGAAGCAAAGAAGAAGCTCATCCAGGCCCACAAGGACAAGATCAATTCCGTCATGTCCACTTCGACCGGAGCCCTGGAGAAGAAGATGGCCGAGATCCTGCCCGCAGGAAAGCCCGTCTTTCACATCGGCGCCGACGGAGATGTTTTTATCGGATGGAGCAAGCCTGATGAAATCGTTCCGGTTCCGTACACGGGGCTTTCCGGCGGGGAGCGGGTGCCGTTCAATCAGGCGTTGCTCTATGCGCTGGGGGGAACGGTACTTGTCGAGGAAGCGGCGGAAGTGGACAGGGAGCACATGGGCCCCATCCTGCAGAAGCTCGGAGAGAGCGAGATTCAGATCGTCGTCAATACCTGCCATGCGCCGAAGGATGTCCCGCTGATCGGCTGGAATGTGGTCGAGGTGAAGTGATGTATGCGTATGCCGTTTTTTGCGACAAAGGGGTTCTGCAGCTAGATACCGTCAGCGTTGATGAATACAATTCATGCCTGCGGTGGATGCGGATATGGAACGAACAGACGCTTGAGTGGATCAAGTGGCCTGAATGGGAAAAAAGAGGATTCACCTGCAGACTTGTAAGAGTAGCGGAGGTGAAGTAATGCAGCTCGACGCCCAACAGCAAGCCGCCGTTAAAACCGAATCCCGAAAGGCCATGGTCCTTGCCGGGGCCGGCGCCGGGAAAACCCGCGTCCTGGTGGAGAGGATCGCCCATCTCATAGAGAACGGCGCCTCTCCTTACGAGATCACGGCCTTCACTTTTACCCGTAAGGCCGCCGGCGAGATCCGCGACCGCCTCGTCGAGAGGATCGGGAACAAGGTCTATCACGTCGAGATGGGCACCATGCACGCCCTCGCGCTGCGAATGGTGAAGCGGTTCGGCTCAGAGATCGGCTTCCGCTGGCAGGGAGTGACGGTCTACGGGGAATGGGAAGAATCGTTCCTTCTCAAAGAGATCGCCAAGGAAATGTTCATCTATGACGGGAAGAAGTGGAAGATCCCTTACAAGACCGTCATGGCATCATTCGCTCGGTACTACCAGACGGGTATTGAGCCCGCCCAGGAGGACCCCGTTCGCAAGCTGTTTGATGTCTTTATATCAAGGTGCAAAGAAAACAATGCCCTGACCTACGGGGGGCTTCTCGTGGGCCTCCGCCTGCTGATCCCGAAGCTGGCGCAGTACCTCAAGACGAAGCACATCCTCGTCGACGAGGTTCAGGACATCGACACCCTGCAGTGGGACATCATCAATCAGATGGTGGCGGCGTTCAAGGCATCGCTGTTTATCGTCGGTGACGTGGACCAGAGCATCTACGAATGGCGCGGCGCGGTCCCTGAGTACCTTGTTCGGCGCCAGGCGGACTATGACATCTACCGGATCGAGACGAATTACCGGAGTCGATTTGAGATAGTCGAGCACGCGAACAGGCTGATATCGAAAAATAAAGACCGGATCGAAAAGACGATGCGCTCCGCGCGGGTCGGGCTGAATGATGTTTGGGTCCTGCCAAATATAGATAGTGAGGCCATCATCAATGACCCGTTCATCACGGCAGTCACGAAGGCGTCTGAGACAACCGCCATCCTCGCCCGCGTCCACGGCCTGCTCCAGAAGATCGACACCCTCATGACCGAGAAGGAGATCCCGCACACCTACATCGGGAAGACGACGGCGCTCACGAACTCGGAGCCGTTTCGCAGGTTCCATGCGTTCCTGAAGCTGCTTGTGAACCCGCACGACAATTTCAGTTTCTTGCTGATCAAGGACCTGATCGGCCTTCCGAAAGAGGAATACACGAATGTCAGGAAGATGGCGGCCGAGACCGGAAAGAGCCACTTTCAGGTTTGGTTCGACATGGGGCCATGGAACCAAAACATGAAACGGGGATTCTTTGCGTCGGATCGAAGCATCGGGCCGATCTATCAGGCTGAACTCCTCGAGAGCATCTACCCGGGGCTCTCCCCTGAATCGCTCGCCTTCATCGTTAAATGGACCGAGGAAAATAAGGGGGGCATCCCCGATTACCTCGACTGGCTCGCCACCTACGATTTACAAGACGAAGTGAAGGCCGACAACGAGGGCATCATCCTGGCAACGATCCATGCAGCCAAGGGGCTCGAATGGGACACGGTGATCATCGCGGGAATGAACGAGGGGATCCTGCCGAGCAATCAGGCATTGAAGAATGGGGACCTGGAAGCTGAGCGGCGCCTTGCCTATGTGGCCATGACGAGAGCGAAGGACCAGCTCATCCTCGCGGTGCGGCCGGAAGCGGAAGAGAAATACGGGCGGGTATACGAGAGCCCGATTTCGAGATTCATCAGCGAAATTAAATATTGACCCCCCAACACCGGGCGCGGGTGAGGCGGTGAACCGGCACCGAAACATCAGTCTCACCCGCAGGAGGAAGAAAGTGAGAAAGAAAAACAGAACTCACTACCTGAAAACGGACCCGGCGGCATTTCAGGCATCATGGGATGGCCTGAAGCCTTACGAAATCCGTTCTCAGGCAGACAGAATTTTCGATGTCGGTGATCTCCTTGTCCTTCAGGAAACCCAATACACAGGCATGGAGATGAAGGCCGGCGCACCACTCTCTTACACGGGGCGCGAGATTAAGGCAAAGGTAGTCCACATTCTCGAGGGGCCCATCTACGGCCTCATGGAA
>JAJFTY010000033.1 GCA_021372695.1 Deltaproteobacteria bacterium | reverse complement strand
CTACGCCGACTATTTCAAGAGGACCTGCCAGCTCGCCCATGCGCTGGGCTCCCTCGGGGTAAAGCGGGGCGATCACGTGGCCAGCATGGCGCTCAACCACCACCGTCATCTCGAACTCTATTTCGGGGTCCCCTGCATCGGAGCAGCGCTCCACACCACGAACTTCCGGCTCCCCCTTCACCATCTCGTATACATCATCAACCACGCCGAGGACAAGGTCATGTTCGTCGACGAAGAGCTGGCCTTCATCATCGACGCGATCAAGGATCAGCTCAAGACCGTCAAGCAGTATGTCATCATGTCCCAAAGCGGCAAGATGCCCCAGACCGGGCTCTCCCCGGTCTGCCTCTACGACGAACTGATCGCGCAGTTCCCCGAGAGCTACGACTTCCCGGATAATCTGAGCGAATGGGATCCGGCGCTGATCTGCTACACCTCCGCCACCACGGGCGACCCCAAGGGCGTCGTCTACAGCCACCGGGGACTCCTCCTGCATGGCTATGCCGTAGGCTGCATGCTGCGGGTATCCGAGCATGACTGCGCCCTGCACATCGTCCCGATGTTCCACGCCAACGCCTGGGGCGGCCCCTTCATCAGCGTCGGCGCGGGGAACAAACAGGTCCTGCCGGGACGCGAGACGATCAACATGGAGGCGATCTGCAAGGTGATCGCCGAAGAGAAGGTCACCTTCACCGCCGGCGTCCCCACGATCTGGCTCATGCTCTACAACTACCTGGAAGGGGGCGGCAAGCACGACTTCTCCTCGCTCAAGACGATCGTCTCCGGCGGCTCGGCCTGCCCTCGTTTCCTGATGGAGGCGCTGAACGAGAAGTACGGCTTTCCGATCATGCAGGCCTACGGCATGACCGAGTCGACACCGCTGGCGCTCGCCGCCGTCCCCAAGAGCAGTATGGCCGACTGGCCGAAAGAGAAGCTCTACGACGTCAAATCGAGTGCAGGCCTCCTCGCCCCGGGACTCGAAATGAAGATTCTCAACGAAAAGGGACAGGAGATCAAGGCGGACGGCAAGGAGTGGGGCGAGCTTCTTTTCCGGGGGCCGTGGATCGCCAAGGAGTACTACAAGGACCCGGAGCGGTCGAAGTCGGTTTTCGCAGGCGGCTGGTTCCACACGGGTGACGTGGGAACGATCGACGAGGAGGGATACGTCCGTCTCGTGGACCGCACGAAAGACCTCGTCAAAAGCGGCGGAGAGTGGATCTCCTCCGTGGACCTGGAGAATCTCATCATGGCCCACCCGGCCGTGGCCGAGGCGGCCGTGATCGGCATTCCTCACAGCAAGTGGGTGGAGCGCCCGCTCGGCTGCGTCGTCCTCAAGCCGGGCGCAAGCGTCACGGAGGAGGAGCTCAAAACGTTCCTGAAGGACAAGGTCAAGGCCGCCTGGTGGATTCCTGACCACTTCGCGTTCCTGGCCCAAATCCCCAAGACCAGCGTCGGCAAGTTCAGCAAGAAGGAGCTCCGCGAGATGGTGGCCAGCGGAAAGATCGCTGTCCCGAAGGAGTGAACGGATTGGCGGATCTTTTTATTGGAACGGCGGCCGGAGTGATGGTAAAATCGGTACAAAATTTCGCGAAGAAAGGAGACGAACCGATGATAACCCTACCGGAACTGCCCTATGCAAAAGACGCTCTGGCGCCGGTCATCAGCGCCAACACCCTGGAGTTTCATCACGGCAAACATCACAGAGCCTATGTCGACAACCTCAACAAGCTGATCGCCGGCACCGATCTGGCCGAGGCCGGCCTGGAGGCCATCGTCAAGAAGGTGGTCGGCGATCCGGCCAAAGCGGGGATCTTCAACAACGCGGCCCAGGTCTGGAACCACTCCTTCTACTGGAAGTGCCTCAAGGCGGGGGGCGGCGGAGCGCCGACCGGCGCCGTCGCGGCGAAAATCAACGCTGTCTGGGGAAGCTATGAAAAATTCGCAGAGGAGTTGAAAAACGCCGGGGTGACCCAGTTCGGAAGCGGTTGGGCGTGGCTGGTCGTCGATGGCGGGCAGTTGAAGATCACCAAGACCGCCAATGCGGACACCCCCATGGCGCACGGCCTCAAGCCGCTGCTCACCCTCGACGTCTGGGAACACGCCTACTATCTCGACTACCAGAACCGAAGGCCCGATTATCTCGCCGCGGTCATCGCCAAGCTGATCGACTGGGATTTCGTCAACGCAAACCTCGGCTGACCCTTTTCGAAGGGGCGGGCAATGCCCGCCCCTTCGACCGCACCGATCTTTGAACGCAGCACGAGCTCCCGAATGAGATCTTCCGTAAGCATGAACCGGCTCGGTCGCACGCCATCCTTCAACTGCGAGGTTTCTGATGAAAGGCAACATCGGGAAGAATGATCGCATCGTAAGGGTCATCATCGGTCTGGCCATCATCTGGGGGGGATTCTACTACGAGGAGTGGTGGGGCCTCATCGGCATCCTTCCTCTGGCAACCGCCGCCATCGGCTACTGTCCGACTTACACGCCCTTCAGATTTTCCACCCGCCATAAGGATGATTAGGAATCTTCCATGAACGCAGATCCCGGGGATGACCGCCAGGGACATCGGAAGCGGCTGAAACAGAAATTCATGACCGCGGGGATCGAGGCCTTCCACGAGTACGAGGTCCTGGAACTCCTGCTGATCTATGCGATCCCCCGGCAGGATGTCAAGCCGCTGGCGAAGACGCTCCTTCGGGAGTTCGGATCGCTGAAGGGGATCGTGGACGCGGAGCTCTCCGAACTGAGCAACGTTCCGGGAATCGGCGAACACACGGCGCTCCTCTTCAAGCTCCTCAAGGAGCTTGCCGCACTCTACCTCAAGCAGAAGGCGAAGGGAAAGCCCCAGATCGCATGCACATCCGAACTCTACGATTTCTGCCGGACGGCGATGGGCGGGAAGAAGGATGAAGAGTTCTGCGTCATCTATCTCGACGCGCAGAATCAGGTGATCGAGTTCGAATCCGTGGAGAAGGGGGTCGCCAACCAGGCCGTGGTCTACCCGCGGAAGGTCCTGGAGAATGCGCTCCGCAGGAAGGCCTCGGCGCTCATCCTCGCCCATAACCACCCCTCGGGCCACGTCCGCCCTTCGGACGCGGACATCCGCCTCACGAAGACGATCCAGGAGACAGCCCGTGCGCTCGACATTCTCGTCCACGACCACATCATCATCGGCGAAGACCGCTTCTTCAGTTTCCGCGAAGAGGGGCTGATGCCCTGAAATCGGAGGGCAAACAGGAGCACAAAAAGCGGGGATCCGGTCCGATCCCCGCTGGTTTATTGCTGAATGATTTTGACCTGGAGATGATTCAGGAGCGAAGGGGCGGACTAACGCTTACCGTCGACCCTCTCCTTGAGTTCCTTGCCTACCTTGAAGAAGGGCAGTTTCTTGGGAGAAACCTTGATGCTTTTTCCGGTCTTGGGATTTCTACCCGTGTAGGCGTCGTACTTCCGAACGACAAAACTGCCGAATCCCCTGATCTCGATCCGGCCGTTCTTGCTCAGTTCATCGGTGAACCCCTTGAAAACCAGATTGACGACGTCAATCGCCATCTTTTCCGTCAGGTTTTCTTTCTGACTTAATGCCTCGATGAGTCCAGACTTGTTCATGCCCCTCCTCCTTAAGATTTCCCATCGCGTCGATTTTCATGAACTGCTAAAAACCACGCTCGGCTCAAATAACGTGATAATATGCCTTTATTTTCGGCGACTATTCATTATTTTCAAATGAATGTCAAGACCTTTTTTTTTCGATTGATCGCTTGCAGCCCGGGTCAGGAGCCGGTCCACCTCCTTGGGCGTCAGTATGCGCCAGTCGCCTTCGCGGACGCCGTCGAGGGTAACGTCCCCGATAGCGATACGGACGAGGCGACGGACCGGATGGCCCAGCGCTTCGAACGCCCGCCGGACCACACGATTCCTCCCCTCCGAAATGGTCAGGCGAAGCCAGGTGCTTGCCCGGTTCGTCTTTTCGACCTGTACGTCCACAGGCGCGAATCTGCCGTCGGGGAGGTCGAATCCCTTTTCCAGCATCTGGATCTCTGCTCTTCCGGGATTTCCCTCCACCTTGACGCGGTAGGTCTTGGGGATCTCATGACGGGGGTGCTGGAGACGCTGGGAAAACTCGCCGTCGTTGGTCAGGATGATCAGCCCCTCGGAATCGTAGTCCAGACGCCCCACCGGATACACGCGTTCGGCGACACCGCTGAGGAGATCCGTGACGATGGGACGGCCCTGCGGGTCATGGAGGGTCGTGACATATCCCTGCGGTTTGTGGAGGAGGATATAGACACGCTCCATCTCGAAGGAGATCAGCTTACCGTCTACCCTGATCTCGTCCCGGCCCGGATCTGCCTTCGTTCCCGGCTCGGTCACCACGATCCCGTTGACCCGGATCCTTCCTTCGGCGATCATCTTTTCCGCTGCCCGGCGGGAGGCGACTCCGGCACCCGCGAGGAGCTTCTGCAACCGTTCTTCCATCGGCTTACTCCTGCTGCTCCTGCTGCTCCTGCTGCTCCTGCCGCTCTGGCGGTTCCGGCCGCTCCTGCTCCACGGGCTGCAATGGTTGGGCCGGCGCCTCCTGCGGCGGCTCAGGCGGGGCCGACGGCTCGTTCTGCACGGGCGGCACCGGCTGTGTAGGCGGGTCCCGCGGCTCTGGTGGCAGGGGCGGTTCGGAGAGGTCCAGCAACTCCTGCTGCTCCGGCAGATCCCTCAGCTCCCGCAGCGTCGGCAGTTCGGAAAGCTCCTTCAGGTTGAAGATCTCCAGGAATTTTCGGGTGGTTCCGTAGATGATCGGTTTTCCCGGGACATCCTTGCGTCCCACGATCCGCACGATCTTCTTGTCCAGAAGCCCCTTGAGTGCGCCCGCGGCGTCGACACCGCGGATCCGGTCGATCTCGGATTTGACCAGAGGCTGGCGGTAGGCCACCACAGCCAGGGTCTCCATCGCGGCGGGGGAGAGCATCGCGGGCCGACCCGCTCTCAATTTGCGGATCCAGGGGGCCAGATCCGTCCGGGTCCGGAACTGGTATCCGCCGGCGACCGCCTGAAGAGAGATCCCGCCTCCGCGCGTCTCGTACTCCCTCATCAGCCCCTCCAGGAGCGCCGCGATCTCCTTTTTGTCCAGATCGGAAAGAATCTCCGCGACCCGCTCCGCCGTGAGCGGCGTTTCAGACGCAAAGAGCAGCGCCTCGATCACGGCAACCTTATCTTCCATCACTCCTCCACCGCCAGAAACAAGCGGATCGCCCCGAAGGGTCCCGACTGGCTGGCACGGATCATCCGGAGCTTCATGAGCTCCAGGATCGCCAGAAACGTGTAGATGATTCTCCTCCGGTTCCTCCCGTCTTCGAGAAGATCGGCAAACGTGATCTGTCCTGCCATCGACAGCCTCTCCATGATCTCGTTGATCCGGTCGGCGAGGGAAATCTTCTCCACGTCGATCTCCAGTTCCTCCTTCCGGTCCAGACGGGAGAGAATGCGGCGGAAGGCCGTGAAGAGTTCGAATACGTCGACCTCGACCACGGCCTCATCGTCATCAACCGCAGCTGGCTCCTCCGAGGGAGCACCCCGCGTGAAGACATCCCGGTCGAGAAGGGGCCGGCCGTCGAGAGAGAGTGCCGCGTCCTTGAACGCCTGGTATTCCAGAAGCTGCCGGACCAGTTCCGCCCTGGGGTCCTTGCCCTCCTCTTCTTCGTCCTCTCCCTCGTCGGGCGGCAAGAGCAGCTTCGACTTGATGTGGATGAGGGTCGATGCGAGCACCAGATACTCACCGGCGAGGTCGAGGTTCAAAGAGCGCATCATCTCGAGGTAGGAGAGATACTGCTCGGTGATCAGGGCGATGGGTATATTGTAGATGTCGATCTCGTTCTTGCGGATGAGATAGAGCAGGAGGTCCAGAGGCCCCTCGAAGATGTCGAGTTTGATCTCGTAGCTCTCACTCATGGCGGAGCCGTCACTCGTGATTGATCTTCATGGCTTCCCTGACCTCGGCCAGCGTTGCCCGGGCAATGCGTGCGGCCCGGACGTTGCCGTCTTCGATGATGGCGCGGACCTCTTCGGGATGGCACACGTAGTGCTCCCGCCGTTCGTGGATCGCCTTCATGCCCTCTGCGACCGCCGCTGCCAGACGCCGTTTGCACTCGATGCAGCCGATGGCCGCACTCCGGCAGGCTGGGGCGATCTCCGCGGTCGTCGCCGGCTCGGAATAGAGTCCGTGGAAGGTGTAGACGTTGCAGAGTTCGGGACGGCCGGGATCGCTCTTGCGCTGCCGCTGGGGATCGGTGAACATCGACCCGACTTTCTTGCTCAGGTCCTCTCCCCGATCGCTCATGAAGATCGCGTTGTCGTAAGACTTGCTCATCTTCCGCCCGTCGATGCCCAGGAGCTTCGGAACCTCGGCCAGGAGCGGCTCCGGGATGGGAAAGATCTCGCGATAGAGGAAATTGAAGCGGCGGGCGATTTCCCGCGTCAGCTCGACGTGGGGCAGCTGATCGACACCGACCGGGACGCCGTAGGCCTTGTACATGATGAGGTCCGCCGCCTGAAGGACCGGATAGCCGAGGAAACCGAATGTCGACAGATCCTTCTGCGAGAGCTCCTCCTTCATCTCCTTGTAGGTCGGATTCCTCTCCAGCCAGGCCAGCGGGGTGATCATGCAGAGGAGCAGGAAGAGTTCGGCGTGCTCCTTGATCGCCGACTGGATGAAGAGGGTACTTTTCTGCGGATCGAGTCCCGCGGCGAGCCAGTCGATCACCATCTCGACCGTGTTCGCCCGGATCTCGCCCGTGCTTGCGTAGTCGCTCGTCAGCGCATGCCAGTCGGCAACGAAGTAAAAGCAATCATAATCGCCGTGATTCTGCAGCGCGATCCAGTTCGAAAGGGCGCCGTGCAGATTCCCCAGATGGAGTTTTCCCGTGGATCTCATCCCGCTCAAAATTCTCTTTTTTGTCAAACGAACCTCCCGAAAACGGATTCCCTCACTTGGGCCTCCTCCTTAACAGAAACCTCCGCGCGTGTCAACGCGGACCGGCCCGCCAGACAAAGCCGGGCCCGATCCTCGGCAAACGATAGAAAAAGGCCCCCATCCCCAGGGGACGGAGGCCTTCTTGGGCTGACTCTTCGCGGGAGCGCTATTTAACCTTGTCGGCCAGAGCCTTGCCAGCCTTGAATTTGACCACCTTCTTCGCCGCGATCTTGATGGTCTTCCCGGTCTGCGGGTTCCTGCCTTCACGAGCCTTCCTCTTCACGACTGAGAAGGTCCCGAAGCCGACAAGCCCGAGCTTCCCGCTCTTCCCTTTGAGTTCCTTGGCCACCGCGCCGGTAAACGCGTCGAGCGCCTTCGCCGCTGCCGCTTTCGTTACGCCCGCCCCTTCCGCCATCACCGCAATCAATTCTGCCTTTGTCATTCCCTCAAATCCCCCTTTCATCAATGTTTTTAATGGACCAGAACGCCGCCACCACCAAAGGTGGTTCAATCCTCTCACGCACCCGGACGCCCGACCTACGCCGCCGCAACGGCGAATTCACGTAAGCCATCGTAACATCAGAGATTATTTACAATGAAGGTCAAGAACGGCAAACCCGCATCGTTCCACTATGTTCATGATTTCGAAAGACAATTGGGGAAATCCGCCCCAAAGACCAACTTGGCGATATCCCTAACACAAAGAAAAATAACAATCAAGAGAAAAATTGTAATATTTTTAATCAAGAGGAAGGACCCAAAAGCGGGGGCCCAGCAGGGACGGCTGTTTGACAAGCAAGGCACTTTGTGTTACGGGACTGTCCAGCAATTCCGAGGGAATGGGGGTCCCATACCGTGGCGGAAAAAGAGACAGACATCCTTGCGAAAATTGCCGATCGGCTGGGAATGTCCCATCCGCCGTTCCATAATCTCGGAGTCATTCCCTTTTGCCTCGGCACTTTTCTGGCCTGGCGTCTGGATCGGGCGTTCGATCTCGCAACCTTTGCCCTCGGCATCATCGGCATCGTTCTGGTGATGCTCGCCACCCGCCATGCCGGGGAACACATCGCCCGCAGCTCGGACGAACGATCCACGCATCGCGCCCCGAACTTTTCAGCCAACTCGGACCGCACACTCCCCGATCGGATCTTCCGCACTCCCGGCCCTCTTCGGACGGGCGCTGCCGCCCTCGCCGGCGCCTTTCTGACCGGCGCCTTGCTCCAGTTCGCCTTGAAGACCGGTCCCTTCACGCTGCTTCTGGGGTGCATCGGTGCCCTGCCCGGTCTCTTCTATGCCACGCGGCCGGCCCATCGCGCCGATTACGGCTTGGGAGAAGTTCTCATCGCGTTCTGCTACGGCTGGCTTCCCATCGCCGCAGCCTTCTACATCCAGAGGGGATACATCACCCCGTGCATCCACTGGATGGCGCTCCCGCTCGGCCTCTCCATCTTCAATGTGGTCCTGCTGAGCGAATTTTCCGAACAGGCTGCGAATCCGGCAGATGTCCGGAAGGACCTTCTCACCCGGCTCGGGGCGGAAAAGGGGATGGCCCTCTATTGTGGGATTTCCATCCTCTGCTGGTTGTCCATGTACGGCTCGCTCCACGCAGGAATCCCGCGGAAGGCCCTCTACATCTACCTGCCCGTGATGGCCCTCTCGGCTGTCATCTCGCTGATGATGGCCCGGAAAAGATATGGAAATCTCTTTATGCTGGAAATCCTGGGCGGCCTCAACATCGCCGTCCATCTTGGAACGGCGGCAGCCTATTTCCTAGCGTTTCTCTGATCCGTGCTGCCATTCGCGCGCTTCTTCACCAGGAAATAGAGTTGCCCGGCCTCTTTGAGGCTTCCCGCCACCATCTCCGCCTCCGGCCCATATCCGCAGAAAAGATCGACGCGCCCTGCCCCCTTGATCGCGCCCCCGGCATCCTGGTTGACGACGAAGCGGGTATAGGGGACCCAGAACTTGACGTTTCCATCCGGGTCCATGATCGGCTTCCGCATGCGGATGAATGCGAGGGCCCCTTTGGGGAAAAAGTCGGGATCGGTGGCGATCGAGCGCCCCGGCGTCAGGATCTCCCCGATCGCGCCGACCGGGCCGCCTTCGACGATCCGAAAGAAAATATAGCTCTCGTTGTATCCGAGGATCTCCGTCAGTTCATCCGGATGCTCCCTGAGATATTTCTTGATCTCCCGGTACGAGAGCTGCTCCGGGGCGATCTTCCCCTCCTTCAGCATATAATTGCCGACGCTCTGGAAGGGGCGTCCATTCTTCGCTGCATACCCGACCTGGAGAAGCGAGCCGTCCGTCAGTTCGATCTTGCCGGAGCCCTGGGTATGCATGAAGAAGAGGTCAATCCTGTCATTCACCCAGACGATCTCGAGGTTCCGGCCGGAAAGGACCCCCTGCTGGTCGATCTCGCTCCGGCTGTAATAGGGGATGAGTTCTCCGTTCTTCACCCGGCCGACCAGCTGCTCGCTTTTGTACCTTTCTCTGAATTTGCCGAGATTGACGGTCACGGCATCATCCGGAACCCGGTAAATCGGATACCGGTATTCGTCGGTCTTCGTCAGCGAACCCTTCAGTTTCGACTCGAAATAGCCGGTGAACAGAACGCCGTTCCTTCCATCACCGGCCGACTGATAGACGTCGAAGGTTTCCCGGATCCTTGACTGCCTGGCCTCGGCCGTATCGCTGTTCCGGAGGATCTCCCGGAGGGCGATCAGGGAATCCTGCAGATCCGCGACCGTGACGGAACCGGTGCCCGTCCATACGGGCGCCCTGGCGGCAGCTCTCCTGTAGTACTGAAGGCTCTTTTCGATCGCGACTTCGAGCGACTCCCGGTCCATGTCGTCGTCAAAAAACGGCAGGTGGTCGTCAGGCACAAGCGTCAGGGGGGCAATCGTTTTCGGCGGAACCGGCGGCGCCGGAATCCCGGGCTCCACTGCGGCGGGCGGCGGACTGGGCCTTTCGGGCGGCAAAACGGGTTTCACCACCGCGGGTTTCGGAGAGGGCCGGGCCGGCGGCTTCCGCGCCGGCGTGGCGCAGCCCACCAACAAGCAGAGGAGGGCCACGAGCCATACGGACCTTCTGAGCATCTCTTCTCTCACAGCTCCAGGATCATCGAAACTTCGTCGCAGAAGTCAGGGTATTTGGAGCAGCGGAAGCAGTCGGACCAGATCTTCTCCGGAAGCGTCGAGCGTTCGACATCGCGAAAGCCGAGCCTCCCGAAGAACTCCCGCTTGTAGGTCAACGTGAAAACCCGGAAGATCTCCAGCGTGATCGCTTCGGAGATGCAGGCTTCGACCAGTTTCTGACCGATCCCTTCCTTCCTGCGCCCTTCGTCGACATAGAGAGAGCGGATCTCGGCCAGGTTTTCCCAGATGATGCTCATGGCGCAGATCCCAAGGATCTCCTCCTGCCCCTCTTCCTGGTAAACGAAGAAATCCCGCAGACTGCCGTAGATGTCCATCAGCGAGCGGGGCAGCATCTCCCCCCTCCCGGACGAAAGGTTGATCAGCCGGTGAATCGTCTTGACATCCCCGATACGGGCTTTTCTCAGCATCGCTCACTCCTGCGTGACACTCCCGGCTTGTTCGGAAGGGCGCAGAAAGCGCCCGCCGGCCTCTCCGGGCATGCATCGGTTATCCACGCGTCGCCAGCAGCATCTCGCGCGCATGGTCCCTGGTTTTTTTCGTCAACTCCACCCCGCCCAGCATGCGGGCGATCTCCGCCAGACGCTCCTCCTCCGAGAGCAGGGCGACGGAGGTGTTCGTCCTCTCCCCGGCCACGTTTTTCACCACGAGATAGTGCCGGTCCCCGCAACAGGCGATCTGCGGCAGATGGGTGATGCAGAGGACCTGATGGTGCCTTGCGACCTCGCGGAGTTTCTGGCCGACGATCTCGGCTGTCGCGCCGCCGATTCCGCTGTCCACCTCGTCGAACACGATGGTTCCGACCGAGCCTGTGCGGGCCAGAACCTTCTTCAACGCGAGCATGATGCGGGAGAGCTCGCCGCCGGAGGCGATCGCCCGGAGGGGTTTGAGCGTTTCGCCGACATTCGCGGACAGGTAGAATTCCGGGAGGTCCATCCCCTTTTCGTTCAAAACCGTCTTCCCCTCCCCGGCAGGCTCGTGGAAAACCACTTCAAATTGTGCATCATCCATGCGGAGCGTCCGGATCTCCCCCTCGACCACGGTTTTCAGGTCGGCAGCCGCTGCGCGCCGCCTGGCGGAAAGCGCCCCTGCCGCCTCCATCAGCCGTCCCTGTTCGACGGCCATCTCCCGCGTGAGCGCTTCCGTCTCCTCCGCGAGGGAGGAGATCTCCCCGATCTCCTGTTCTGCCTCGGCCTGCTTTCCGAGAACGGCCTCCAGCGTTCCCCCGTATTTTCGTTTCAGACGCCCCAACAGCTCCAGCCGCTCGTCAACGGCCTCCAGGCGCGCCGGGTCGTACGAGAGGCGTTTCGCATAATCGCGCAGCGCGAAGGCCGCCTCCTCGATCCGGTAGTAAAGCTCCTCCATCTCCTGCCCGGAGAGTTTCAGGCCGGGGTCGATCTTCCGGATCTCTTTCACGGCCGAAAGGGCGCCGCGGAATTCGGTCAGCACGGAGTCCCCCTTTCCGTAAAGAGTTTCATAGGCGGACTCCGCGTGATCGATCAGTTTCTGGACATTCGCGAGAATCTTCTTCTCCTCCGCAAGGGCGGCATCCTCCCCCGGCCGGAGTTCGGCGCCGGCGATCTCGCCGATCTGAAAACGGAGCAGGTCTTCCCGTTCCGCCCGCGTTCTCTGGCGCTCCTGAAGAGCGCGCAGCCTCTCCTGAAGCGCGCGGTGGAGGTCGTAGTGCTCCCGGTAGGCCGCACGGTCGGGCAGCAGCCCTGCGAACTCGTCGAGGATATCGGTGTGGTTTTCGGGATCGAGGACCATCTGGTGCTCGTGCTGGCCGCAGATGTTGATCAGGGATTCGCCGATGGCCGCCAGCGACGAGAGCGACGCCAGGTTCCCGTTGATGTAGACCCGGTTCTTGCCGGAGCGGGAGACCACGCGGCGGATGACCAGCTCTCCGCCTTCGCCGAATCCCATCTCCCGGATCTTCTCCCGCAGTTCCTGCTGCCCGTGGATATCAAAGAGCGCCTCCACCACCGCCGCGTCCTCGAAGGAACGGATCATGTCCGCATTGGCCCGGTCGCCCAGGAGAAGCCCTACGGCGCCGATGATGATCGATTTCCCCGCACCCGTCTCCCCGGAGATCATATTCAGACCTCCATCGAAGGCCACGTGCAACTCATCGATGATGGCAAAATTACGGATGTTCAGTTCCGCGAGCATCCTGCCCCTTCCGGGCCGCCCCCGTCTGGGAGCCGCCCCATCCCAGTTTCGTCCGCAGGATCTCCAGATAGTCCCGGTGGGGGGAGGAGACCAGCGAGGTGACATACCGCGATTTACGGATGGTGATGCTGTCCCCGAACTTCACGGTGAAGGATACCTGCCCGTCGAGGGTCACGGTCGCCCCCTGCTCCCGGGCGCAGATCGACACCCGGATCACGGCGTCCTGCGGCAGGATCAGGGGCCGGTTCGTCAGGGTATGGGGGCAGATCGGGTTGATGATGATCGAATTGAGGTCCGGGAATACGATGGGGCCGCCCGCGGCCATCGAATAGGCCGTGGAGCCGGTCGGCGTGGCGATGATGAGACCGTCGGCCTTGAAGGTCGTCAGGTAGCGGCCATGCACCATCGTCTCCAGTTCCAGGATCCGGGAGAGATTCCCCCGGTTGATCACGACGTCGTTGAGGACCGTCCCCTCCCGGAAAGGCTCCCCGCCCCCCTGGATCTCCACGTCGAGCATCATCCTTTTTTCGACCTGGAACTCCCCGGCGAGAATCACTTCCAGGGCGCTGTACATCTCTTCGAGGTTCACTTCGGTCAGATAGCCGAATACGCCGAGATTGATTCCGACGATGGGCACGTCCCGTTCGCGGACCAGCCTGGCGGTCCGCAGGATCGTACCGTCTCCGCCGAAAACGACGATCAGATCCACGATCGTCCAGAGTCTGCTTTTCTCGACGCCGGGGAGGCAGCCGATCTTCGCGGCGATCCCCTCCTCGAGATAGACATCGAGCCCCCTCTTCAGCATCCACTCCCGGAGCTGCACGGTATATTCCAGCGATTTTTCCTTGGCGACATTGGCGACGATTCCAACTTTTTTGATAAGCATTGAAGCACCTTAGAAATGATTGACGGAGCACCTCTATCACAAATTCGTTTGGGTGTCCACGCGTATGATGCGGGCCGTTGCCTCCCTGTGGTGCCTCAGTTTCAACTGCAAAGACCAGCCTCGACTTGCGCTCAGCTGTTTTTCGACCCCGAAAAATCTTTAAATCGCGCTGCGCGAGGCATCTTTGCACCAAAACGAGTCGCTACCTTGCCTTCCTTGACCTTGACTTCATCCGGCAAATCGGGTTAGGAGCTACGGGAAAAAAGGAGAGCTGCATGGGTTTGTTGAAAGGGGTCGTCACATTTTCACGTTTTCGCGTTGTCGGTGCTCTGCCGGACCGTTTCCCCGAATTCTTCAACGAGCGGATCCGGCGCGACGCCTTCCGGAACGTGTGGCGCACGACCGACGAAAAGGCGGCGGGCTGGACGGACCTGGAAAATGTCCTCGACACCGACTTCCCCTATGCCTCCTACGCACAGGGGCGATACATGCTCTTCTCCCTTCGCACCGACCGGAAGTCGGTCCCCCCTTCCCTGCTGCGGCTCAGAATTCTGGAGGCGGAACGCAAGCAACTCGCCGAGAGCGGACAGAAGAAGCTCTACCGGGAACAGCGCGATGCGATCCGGGAGTCGGTCCGTCTCGAATTGTTGGGGAAGACCCTGCCCGTTCCCGCCTTTCAGGAGATCTGCTGGTCCGTCCCGGACGGCATCCTCACCTTCTGCTGCCTCTCGGACAAGGTGGCCGGGGAGTTGCAGGAGCTTTTCCGGGAATCCTTTTCACTCGACCTCGCCCCCTACGCACCGTGGGCAGCCGAAACGGCGGGAACCCCTCCGGGCACGGCCGGCTCCGGTTCCCAGGCGATCGCCCCCTCGCTCCCGCCCGGGGTCGATCCGCTGACCGTCGGCCGGGAATTTCTGACCTGGCTCTGGTTCAAGAGCGAGGAGAGAAACGGGATGATTCATCTCCCCGCAGGTGATGAATGTGAGCTTCTTTTCGTCCGGCGCCTGGTGCTGGAAGCGGGCGAGGGGGAGTACGCCGAAACGATCGTCTGCCAGGGACTGCACGCCGACCTCGAAGAGGGGAAGGAGGCGCTACGCCGGGGCAAGAAGATCAGTACTGCCCGTCTTAGGGTCTCCCACGACAAGGCGGAATGGGAATTCACCTTCAATGCGGACCGGTTCCATTTCCAGTCCGTGAAACTGCCCACCGTTGCGGAAGACGACGCGGAGATCGACCGGGAGGGGCAGACCCTCGAGAGGATCTATCTCATCGAAAGGGCGGCAGGGCTGATGGATCGGCTGTTTTGCGCTTTCCTCGATCTCCGTAAAACCGGATGGGAGAGCGAACTGGAGCGCATGCAGAGGTGGATCGCGCCGGCATAGACCGGGTGACCGGTGCAGGCGGGAACATCCCGCCTGCATGGGGCCGGATGGACATTCCCCTCGCGACCGAACATTCCCGAAAAGGTGCGCCGCATGGGAACGCCTTATACCCAGCAGGTCCGCGTTGAACGGTTTATTGCCGCGGGGCGGGCATTGCTTGCCGTCTGCGCACTCTTCGCCGTCTGGATCAACCCGACCGAGCCCATCCGGCACACCTGGACAACTTACTATCTCCTTTTCGGCTTCGTCTGCTATTCGATCCTGATCTTCGCCGCGGTATGGCGACTGAATGTCACCTGGACCTATCTGCCGGTGGCGACTCACGGGATCGATCTCATCCTCTTTTCCCTTCTGATGTTCTTTTCGCAAGGCACGGCCAGCCCCTTCTTTGTCTTCTTTGTGTTCGCCCTGGTCTGCGCAACCTTGCGCTGGCAGCTGCGGGGGGTCATTTACACGGTCGCCGTCTCGCTCTCCATGGTCATCATCATGGCCCTGTACCCCGAATATCTGCTCTCCAGCCCCACCTTCGAGATGAACCGCTTCATCATCCGCGTCAGCTATCTTGCCGTGGTCTCCGCCCTGCTCGGCTACCTGGGCGCCCATGGACAGCGGCTGCAGAACGAGCTTTCCCGGCTGGCGACCTGGACCTGGGAGGTTCCGGAAAATACGCCCGGCCTGCTTCGCAGCATCATGGAGCACACCTCTTCGATCCTGATCGCCCCCCGGGTGCTTCTCTGCTGGGAGGAGAAGGAGGAGCCCTGGCTCCACGTGGCGCTCTGGTCCGATCGACAGTGTCATTACAGCCGGGAGGCGCCGGCCACATTCGGCACGCTGGTCGCCGAGCCGCTGATCGGAAAGGATTTCTTCAGCAGGAACCTGCTCTCGCCTTCCCCTGCGGTCCTGCACTCCTCGGCCTCCGGCTGGCAGAGATGGCGGGGAGCGCCGGTCGATCCCGAACTGAAGCGCCGTTTTGGGATGAACGCGGTCATCTCGTTGGCTCTGCACGGAAAACATGTGGAGGGCCGGCTCTTCGCGCTGGACAAGAGACGGATGGATTCCGACGATCTGGTGCTCGGCGCGATCGTAGCCCATCAG
>JAJFTY010000007.1 GCA_021372695.1 Deltaproteobacteria bacterium | reverse complement strand
CTCGATCAGGACTGCAAGGAACGGATGGACCGGGCCTATGCGGCAGACCCGTGCTACCTGCCGTCGGAAATGATTTTGCCGACCAGCATCCAGGGTTTCGTGTTGTGCAATGCAGGGGACAAGACCCCGGTGATTGGCTTTTACGGGTTCCCCTTTGCGCGCAAGCGGATCTGGAGAATGGAAGGAATTCTCAGAATCACGAGGGCCCTTCCGTTTTCCCGCGGCGTTCTGACGGCGGAAGCGTTCAGCCAATTCATCCGGGAGGTCATGGAACTGGGCAGAAGAGCGTCCGCACAACAGGTCGAGATCGAGCTCTACAGGGACATCCGATCCAGGATCTTTTTCCCTTCCACGAATTGTGCGGTCAATACATACAATGACCCCGCATGGACGGATCTTCTGGAAAAGGTGGGATTTGCCTGCAACGTGAAAACCCTGTGTTATGAGGTGGATCTGCAGCTCTTCAGTGCTGAAAGTGACGCAGGGATCCATGTTCGACCGTATCATCCCGATGACGGCCGCGACCAGGATTTATACTATGATCTCTGGATCCGCAGCGGCGAGTGTCCCTATGGCCTGGCCCACTCTGGCTTCTGGTATGCGAATGCCTTCGGGTGGCCGCGCTTGTGGTACTCGGAAGCCGCCAGCATTTTGAATCGCGATGGCTGCATCCTGTTTGCGGAAAAGGACGGGGAGACCCTGGGAATGATTCATTGGATGCCCAATCTGTTTCCGCTCCTGAGGGAGGGAGGGCGCAAAGCAGTCTTTCTCGAAGAAGCGTCGGTGAACGAGACCCTGAACCGCATCGGAGAAGGAAAAATTTTCAAGCTCGCCGTCAGCGACCGGGCCGCCAAGCATCGGGACCGCGTGGAAAGACGCCTGATCGGTGAAGCGATGAGGGTTATGAAAGAGATTTACGGGATCAAGACGTGCCAGGTCGGCAACGTGCACGCGGAAAATGAACGCCTCATCGATCACCTTTGCCGTTTCGGCGGGGAAAAGGTGCACGAAATCTGGTACATGCGGAGGAAATCGGCCTGAACCGCACGTCAAGAATATCGTGGACAGGCAGGGGCACTCGCATGGAAATAATCAGAAGAAAGAATCTGTTATGAAATACATCCCGGGTTTTGCCTTGGTCATCATCATCAGCATGCTCGCGAGGTTCATTCAGGGCCAGCTCACGGTGAACGGGAAGGAGGTTGTGAGTGCCGTTGCCATCGCCATCATTCTCGGCGTCCTGACCCGCAACCTGATCGGCATGCCCGAGTCCTGCAGGCCGGGAGCGAATTTCGCCGTAAAACGGCTTCTTCGTGTCGGCATTGCCCTGATGGGAGCGCAACTCAGTCTGGGTCAGGTTCTGAAAACGGGCGCATCCTCCGTGTTGATTGTCGCAACCTGCATCGTCCTGGCAATTCTGGTGGTTCGCTTCGTAAGCATACGCATGGGGATGTCTGACCGCCTGGGAACCCTGCTGGGTGTCGGAACTTCCATCTGTGGCGTCTCGGCCATTGTTGCGACAGCGCCCGCCATCGAAGCAAAGGAAGAGGAAACCTCCATGGCCGTGGCGACGATCACGATTTTCGGCCTCCTGGCGGTCCTTTTTTACCCCCTGCTGGGTATGTCCCTGGGACTTTCCGACCGGTTTTTTGGGACATGGGCGGGCACGGCGGTCAACGACACCAGCCAAGTCGTGGCGACGGGTCTGATCTTCAGCCAGCAGGCCGGAGAGATTGCCACCGTGGTGAAGCTTACACGCAACCTCTTTATGGCGCCTGTCATCGTGGCACTGAGCTGGTTTTATCTGAGGCGGCGTCAGGCGGAGGGAGAAATGAAAGGGGAAGGGCGGGGCATTAAGCTCCAGCAGGCGGTTCCCCTTTTCGTTCTCGGCTTTGTCGGCATGGCTGTTTTGAATTCCCTTGGGGCGTTTCCTTCCTCTATCCGCAACGGTATTCATAACGTCTCGCAGTTCCTGATCGTGGCAGCCCTGGCGGGTGTGGGCCTGGAAACCAACGTCGTGGCCATGAGAAAAATCGGGTTGAGACCGTTCTATGCCGGCCTCTGTGCTGCGATCTTCATGGCGGTGGTGAGCTTCGGCCTGATCACCGTGATGGGCATCCGGTAAGGGGTCGCACGAGGCGCATAGAGATGTGCCCGCGTGAACTGGAAGGGTCGCAAACAAAGACAGGGCCCGGAACATGAAGATGAGATCTTTCGAGTTCAATCTCCGGGAACTTGCCGGGTCGATGGGCGACTTTGGGACGCTCTTCCCCCTGGCCATCGGCTACATCTATGTCTGCGGCCTCAACCCGGCCGGCTTTCTTGTCATGATGGGCTTGGCAAACATCGCCACCGGCCTGATTTATCGCCTGCCCATGCCGATAGAACCCATGAAGGTGCTGGCTGTCGTGGCGATCTCGCAACACTGGACCCCCTCCATGGTTTATGCATCGGCTTTCGCTATGGGTGTGGTCTGGATCCTCTTTGCCGTGACGGGGATCATCGAGTGGGTTGCAAAAGTGACCCCTGCTTCCGTCGTCAGGGGCATCCAGGCGTCTCTCGGGGTGCTTCTCGCCGTGGAAGCCATCAAACTGCTCGACACTGGATGGCTGCTTGGAGGGGTCTCCATTGGAATCGTTCTGGCCCTGCGGGAAAATCGATACGCTCCCGCGGCGGTGGTTCTGGTCGTTCTGGGCGCGGCGGTCATGTTTGCGAACGGGCAACTCGGCAGTGTTGTGCCGCCCGGCTTGAGTCTTCCGTCCATCACTACGTTCACTCTCCGAGAGGTCTGGGACACGCTGCTTCTAGCGGGCTTTGCCCAGATCCCCTTGACCATCACGAACGCGACGATCGCCACCGCGGCCCTCATCCGAACCTACTGGCCGGACCACCCGGTGACGGAAAGGAAGCTTTCCTGGAGCCAGGGGATCATGAATGCGGTAACGCCTTTCTTCGGCGGGATGCCATTGTGTCATGGTGCGGGCGGTTTAGCCGGGCAGTATTATTTCGGGGCGCGTACAGGCGGTACGAACATCATAGAAGGCGCGATCGAAATTTCACTCGGACTGTTCCTTGCGGGTTCCATTGCCGGCATCTTCTCCGCATTTCCCGCGGCCATCATCGGTGCCATGATGCTCCTGGTCGGGATCGAGCTCACGAAGTTCGTCAGGGATGTCCGGATCGGAACGGACATGATTCCCTTGAGTGCAACCTTGATCATCGCCACGTCGACCAACATGGCCTATGGCTTCCTGGCCGGCCTGGCAAGCCACTACCTGATTTCCTTTCTGCTCGCGGATAGGGTCGAGAATCCGTAAGCAAGGCACCTCGAACGGACCTCCTGTTTGCAGTTGGGCGCGGGCGCTTCTTTTGTGCCCGATATCATCGAGGTCCCGCGCTTGCCTTGAGTCTGATCCGCCCGGCAACCCTGCTAACCGCAACGCTCGCCGCTGAGCCCGAACCCGCTTCAACCTGAGGATTGCGACGACGAGAATTAGGAAATGTGTTGTGGCGCATCGGGATGCGCTCCCCGATAGTTTGCTGAGTTCAACGCATCGCTTGCGGACACGGCCATCTTCTGGTCCTGTTTTGCCGAGCTGGATGAGTCCGTGGGGATCACGACGGTGGACCTGAAGGTCAACTACCTGGCGCCCGTTGCCGAAGGCATGCTCACGGCGCGCGGCAGGCGGATTCGA
>JAJFTY010000004.1 GCA_021372695.1 Deltaproteobacteria bacterium | reverse complement strand
CTCCGCCAGCGAAGGGAAGTCGGTAACCGGTTCCCGCGCCTTCAGACGAAGTGGTGTATCAGAAAGCCCCTCAACCCTTATTTTCACGGGATTTCACCATGTTCCACATCGAAAGTTTTGGAGTATAAAGACATGGCAATGTCTTTGTCAAGGAAAATAAACACCTTGAATAACCGGCGGAAAAGCCCGTAGAATGACGCCGAAACATTCTTATTCATTAGGACTTGCCCGATCGTTGTTTTTGATATAGTACCGGTTTCCCGATCTTCACCAATTAAGATGAAAGAGAGCTATTGACAATGATGCCGTCACAACCATTCCATATCGTGCTGGTAGAACCGGAGATACCCCCCAACACGGGCAATATCGCCCGGCTGTGTGGCGCCACCGGTACGGTTCTGCACCTGGTGGGCAAACTGGGCTTTTCCACCGACGACAGGAGCCTCAAGAGGGCCGGACTGGACTATTGGAGCGAAGTCGATGTCCGTTACTGGCCGGACCTGGAAACTCTCATGAAAACCTATCCCGCAGGACGATTCTTCCTTACCAGCAAGAAAGCCGGGAGGGCCTACGTCGAGGCCGAATTCCGCGAAGGAGACTTCCTGGTATTCGGAAAGGAAACCGCCGGTCTTCCCCAGGGCCTTCTGGATGCGAACCCCGACACCTCTATCAGGATACCTATCTTCGGCAGAGTGCGAAGCCTGAACCTGTCCACTGCCGCGGGCATTGTGCTCTACGAGGCTCTTCGCCAGACCGGCTGCCTTGCGGACCGGAAATGAAAACCCCTGCAACTCTCTTCAACTCAGCTGACCGTTTTCACCTTAAGGCCCAGTTCCCGCAACTGTTTCTGATCGACCAGTGACGGAGCTTCAGACATGAGGCATGCGCCTTTCTGCGTCTTCGGAAACGCAATGACATCACGGATCGATTCGCTGCCGGTAAGGAGCATGATCAGACGGTCCATGCCGAAGGCAATCCCGCCATGCGGAGGCGTACCGTATTCGAGAGCATCAAGCAGAAATCCGAACTTTGCCCGAGCGTCCTCGTCACTGAGCCCCAGCATGCGGAACATCTGCGATTGGACGGCTTCCTGGTGGATCCTGATACTACCGCCTCCGATCTCATTGCCGTTGAGAACCAGGTCGTATGCCTTTGCCCTGCACCTGCCCGGGTCGGACTCCAAATGCTCCAGGTCTTCGTCCATGGGCGCCGTGAACGGATGGTGAACGGCCACCCACCTCTTTTCATCCCCGTCCCATTCCAGGAGTGGGAAATCCGTGATCCAGACAAAGCTGTAAACGTCATCGTCAACCAGGTCGAGCATGCGGGCCAGACGGTTTCGAAGCCTGCCGAGAGAATCGTTGACGACCTTGGGCTTGTCCGCCACGAACAGGAGCAGGTCGCCTTCCTCCGCGGAAAACGCCGCATCCAGTGCGGAGATTTCTTCCGCGGTAAAGAACTTGGCGATGGGAGATTGCCATCCATCCGGCGTCATCTTCACATAGGCCAGGCCCTTGGCGCCGTATACTTTAACGAATTCGGTAAGTTCGTCTATCTCTTTGCGGGAGAGGGAAGCGCAACCCTTGGCGTTGAGGCCCTTGACGATACCACCACCGGCAACCACGTCGGCGAACACCTTGAAGCCACTGCCGGCCACCAGTTCGGAAAGCTCGACAAGCTCCAGGCCGAACCGGACATCCGGGTTGTCCACACCGAAACGCCGGATCGCCTCGCCGTAGGTCATCCTCGGCATGGGAAGCGTTACCCGGACTCCCTTGGCTTCCTGGAAGATTCTGGCCATAAGCCCTTCCATTATGGTGATGACTTCTTCACGATCCACGAAGGAAAGCTCGCAATCGATCTGGGTGAACTCGGGCTGGCGATCCGCGCGAAGGTCCTCGTCACGGAAGCAGCGCACGATCTGGTAGTAGCGGTCGAAACCGGAAACCATCAGTATCTGCTTGAACAACTGGGGCGACTGGGGCAGTGCGTAAAAGCTGCCCTGTGTGATGCGGGAAGGGACCAGGAAATCACGTGCGCCCTCGGGTGTGGATTTGGTCAGATAGGGGGTCTCGATCTCCAGAAAGCCGCTGGAAGCCAGGTAATCCCTGGCAATCCTGCTCACTTCCGACCTGAGGAACAGGTTCTTTTGCAGGACGGGACGCCTGAGGTCCAGGTAACGGTGCTTGAGGCGGATGTTCTCCGCCACTTCGACATGCTCGTCGAGGGTGAACGGCAAAGCCTTGGCACGGTTCAGGACCTTGCACTCGGAAACGAGTACTTCCACTTCGCCTGTTTTCAGTGATTGATTGACCGTGCCTTCGGGCCTGGGCGCAACCTTGCCCCTGATTGCCAGCACGTATTCGTTCCGGATTCCTTCGGCCTTACGGTGTGCTTCAGGGTTTCTTTCCGGGTCGAATACCACCTGGGCGATTCCCTCACGGTCGCGCAGGTCGATGAAGATCAGCCCGCCGTGATCACGACGCCGCAGAGCCCACCCCATCAACACTACTTCGCTGCCTATGTCTTGCGCGGAGATC
>JAJFTY010000234.1 GCA_021372695.1 Deltaproteobacteria bacterium | reverse complement strand
GGCTGTACGGGACGCTGGACGAGCGCGGGAACGGGGTCGAGCACGATGACATCGGACTGATCCTGCTCGACCCGAACCGGATGGAGCGGATCCCGGGAATGGCCGTCCTGATCGGGGGGACGCGGCCCTTTGAAGAAGAACGTTACCGGTCGGAATATGCCTCGGGATCCCATGACCGATGGCTCCCCGACCGGTGCTGGAGCGAACACGAACGGGAATTTGCCGGGGCGGGAATCGGGCTTCTGATCGAGGCTCGGTGACCCAGGCCCGGCCGGAATCCGGGAAGAAATGGAGGAGTGGTAGAACGGTGACGAATGGAAAGAGCAAGAGTGATTTGACCCAACTGAGGCGGTCCCAGCTGACCCAGGCGGCGTACAAGGTCGTGGGCGAGAAGGGGTACAACGATTTCACGATCCGGGACATCGCGAAGGAGGCGGGCCTCTCCACGGGCCTGGTCCACTACTATTTCAAGAACCGGGAAGATCTCCTTTTCAAGCTGCTCAAGGAGATGAACGCCAACCTCAAGAGTCATCTGACGCAGGCGCTGGCGGCGCTCCGGGAGCCGCGGGAGATGCTGATGGCCTTCTGCGACGAGGCTTTCGACCTGGTGGACCGGGAAAAGGCCTATTTTTACGTGCTCATCGATTTCTGGGCCCAGATCAACCGCAACAAGCGGATCCGCCAGGCGAACGTGAACCTTTTTCAGAGCTATCGGGACGAGATCGCGGCCATTCTCCAGGAGGGAACGGCCAGGGGCGTGTTTGGGGTCGAAGATGTCAAGCTCGCCTCGGTCGTGATCCTGTCGCTCATCCAGGGGACCATCATCCAGTACGTGATCGATCACGACGCATTCGATTACCGGCGAATCCGGGAGAAGGTGAAGGAACAGATTCTCTCCATGGTGACGAAGGACCCATAAACGGTCGAAGGAGGCGCTTATGGAATTCGGTTTCACGGAAGAGCAGTTGATGTTCAGGGACACGGTCTATAAGTACGCCAAAAAGGAGATTGCGCCCCTGGCTGAAGAGGCGGACCTGAAGTCCGAGTTCTCGCCGGAGGTATGGCGCAGACTGGGCGAGCTGGGGCTGCTCGGCCTCCCGTTCCCGGAAGAGCTGGGCGGAGCGGGCGCCAGTGTCGTGACCTGCTGCCTGGCCGGGGAAGCCCTGGGCCACGCCGGGGTCGACCAGGGGCACCTGCTCGCGATGGGGGCGCACACCTATCTGTGTGCGGACACCCTCTTCAAGCACGGTACCCCCGCCCAGCGGGAAAGGTACATCCCGAAGCTCGCGAGCGGGGAATGGATCGGGTGCATGGGGCTCACGGAGCCGGGCGCGGGTTCCGACGCGGCGTCGATCACCACCTCGGCCGTCCGGAAAGGAGACCGGTGGGTCCTGAACGGCACCAAGACCTTCATCACCAACGCGCCGGTGTGCAACCTCTCCATCATCTACGCCACCGTCGACCGGGCGCTCAAGCACAACGGGATCACCGCCTTCATCGTCGAGAGGGGCTTCCCCGGCTTCTCGACGGGCGCCCCCTTCCACAAGATGGGCGTGCGGGCATCGGCCACCTCGGAGGTCATCCTGGACAACTGCGAAGTCCCGGAGGAGAACCTGTTGGGCGAGGTGGGGAAGGGGTTCGAGTACACCCACGAGACCCTCTCCTGGGACCGGAGTTCGCTCCTGGCTCCTTTCATCGGCGGCATGCAGTTCGCCATCGAGTCGTGCACGAAATACTCCCAGGATCGGGTGCAGTTCGGCAAGCCGATCAACGCGTTCCAGGCGATCCAGCACAAGCTGGCGGACATGAAGATGATCCAGGAGGCCGCGCGGATGGCCGTCTACCGCGTCGCCCATGACAAGGATTCCGGCAAGCCCCTGAATCACATGCACACCTCCATCGCCAAGGCGATCGTCGGAGACTGGGGGATGAAAGCCGCCAGCGACGCGGTTCAGGTGTTCGGCGGCTACGGCTACATCCATGAATACCCGATCGAGCGGTTTCTCAGGGATGCCAAGCTGGCGCAGATCGGCGGCGGGACCTCGGAAATGCAGCGGTTCATCATATCGCGCATCCTGAGCTACTTCGGATAAAGCCCGGGGATGAAATCACCGGAGATCCAGGAGGAGACATTATGGACTACGATTTGACGCCGGAACAACTGTCGATCAAGGAGAATTTCACGAAGTTCTGCACAAAAGAGATCGAACCGCGGGCCCAGATGCTCGATCAGGCGTCGCACGAGGAGGTGGCGGTGCTGATCCGGGAGAACATCAAGATGCTCGCGGGCATCGGCTATCTCGGCATCGGGCACGAGGAGGCCTACGGCGGCATGAACCTCGACCTGATCAGCCAGGCGGTCGCGGGGGAGGCCGTGGCCGCCGCGTGCGCCTCGACGTTTCTCTCCTGCGGCGCCTCCTGCGGCCTGTTCGGCGTGCCGCTGAAAATGTTCGGGACCGACGCGCAGAAAGAGAAATACCTTCCCGGGATCATCCGGGGCGAACTCATCGGCTGCTTCGGCCTGACCGAGCCCGAGGCCGGATCCGATGCGGCTTCCATCAAGACGACGGCCGTGAAGAAGAGGGACAGGTGGGTCCTCAACGGAACCAAGACCTTCATCACCAACGCGACCATCGCCGATGTGGCGCTGATCTTCGCCTACAACGACCGGGAGAAGGGGCCGGGGGCGGGCGTGACCTGCTTCCTGGTCGAGCGGGGCACCCCGGGATTTTCCGCGGGCAAGCCCTTCGACAAGATGGGGTTCCGCGGCTCTCCCACGGCCGAACTGATCTTCGACGATTGCGAGCTGCCGGAGAGCGCCGTGCTCGGCGTCGTGGGCAACGGCTTCATCCAGGCGATGCAGACCCTGGAATACGGCCGGATCGGCATGGCCACCGTCTGCCTGGGCATCGCCGCCAAGTGCCTGGAACACGCCAACCGGTACTCCAAGGAGCGGAAGGCCTTCGGAAAGCCGATCAACCGCTTCCAGGAGATCTCTTTCAAGCTCGCCGATATGGCGATCCTCTCCGACGTGGCGAGGCTCCTCATCTACAAGGCTGCCTGGGCCAAGGAGACGAAGAATCCCGAATCCGCGGTGCTGGCGTCCGTGGCGAAGCTGTGGGCTTCCGAAGCCGCCACGCAGATCTCGAGCATGGCGGTGCAGGTGTTCGGCGGCTACGGCTACATGAAGGATTTTCCGGTGGAGCGCCTCTACCGCGATGCCAAGCTGGGGGAGATCGGTGAGGGCACTTCGGAAATCCAGCGCGTGCTGATCGCGAAGGACCTGATCCGCCGGTATGCGGCCTGAATCGCGAAAAAGCAGATTTATTCTCCGTTTCGGGGAATTTAGCAGGCGAAGGAGACAAATCAATGCCAATCGACACCAGATTCATCGGCAGGAGCTATCCTGAGAAAACCTACGAGGTGGGAAAGGAAAAGATCAAGGAATACGCGAAAGCGATCAAGAATCCCGACCCGCATTATATGGACGACGATTTCGCCCGGAAATCGAAATATGGGGCCATCATCGCCCCACCGACCTTTGCCGTCGTGTACGGCGCCCCTCTGATCGAACCCGTGTTCACGGACAAGGAGCTGAACCTGAACATGGCCATGCTCGTGCACGGCGAGCAGGAGCTGGAGTTCTTCGACGTGGTCAGGGCGGGCGATTCGATCACCACCGGCGCGAAGATCGTCGGCATAGAGAACAAGGAAAAGCTGGACGTCATCTCCGTCCAGCTAGATTCGAGAAACCAGCACGGCCGGGACGTGAGCCGCGGCATCTACACCTTTGTCGTGCGGAAATAGGAGGCGCGCCATGGCACCCGAAAAAGGGCAGACATTCACCGGAAACGAGAAGGTCGACCGATACCGCGCGATTTACTACGCCGGCGCATCGGGCGATTTCAACCCGATCCACATCGATCCCGAGTTCGGAAAGCTGGTGGGTCTGGGCGGCGCGATCCTCCAGGGGCTGTGCACCCTGGCCTTCACCGCGAAAACCGTGACCGACTGGGCCGGCGATCCGGGCAGGCTTAGGAAGATCAAGTGCCGGTTCACCGCCCCGGTCCTGATGGAAGACACGATCTCCGTCCACGGCACCGTGACCGATGTCCAGGCCGGCCGGGCCAGGATCGAACTCAAGGTCGTCAACCAGAACGGCGCGGAGGTGCTCCAGAAGGTCGAGGCCGAGGTCGAGGCGTAATCCACGACCTGATCCTTCGCTGGCACGCAGCCATTTGGGCCGGTCCGGCGCATCGCAAACTACCATAGGAAGCCGACACCAAAATGAAAATGGTGTCGGTTGATATCTGAATGAGATCGTAAAGATGCGCCATATTCCGACGGAATATGAACTTTGCGGAAGCCCTGCGGACCTACCATTATCCTTCCATTGATTCGGGATTGTGTTCCCCGGAACCTCCTGTAGGGTGAATGCTGAAGCATGCCCATTTTTCACTCAACATCCTGACCGCGCCGCTCATATATGCAGGGTTCATCCTGTTTCTGCTTCTTGACCTTTTTGTGATCGCTTACCAGGCGTCCTGTTTTCCAGTGTATGGCATCCCAAAGGTGCGTCATCTATTTCAACACCGGCTCTTGCGTCCACCCGCTCAGTATTACCGGGATGGAGATCATTTACGACGGCAGCCTGCAGCTTCACTTGGTGGCGTGGGGCCAGGTCACAGAAGGTCATAACCTGGCCCTCCAGAAAAAAACTATTTCGCTTACTCCTCCTCTTCCGCAGGGGATAAGGACATAGATTCGTGGAGCAGACGCGCTTGTTCTTCCTCCTGGGCCTGAAATTCTTCCCAATCCCGCTGAATGGCCATTTTGATGCTTTGCTCCACGTTATCGGTTTTCTCATCTTCTCTTAATCCCTCATAGAGATAGTATTTCCGATCCGCATAGAGATCGATAGCGGTTGCGAAGAGTTTGGTTTCGACTCCCTCCCTGAACCTGATGGTGTGATCGATAATGGCCCTGACTTGCTTATAAGTGAGCGCCTGGGGGGTGGCGAGCATTTGCTTAATAACTTCCGTATTGGTGTTGAATTCCAGGATGCCCGCCGTGTCCCCCTGGAGTCGGTTCAACTGCTCGGCTTCTGCGGCATATTTTTTGAAAAAGAGGATCTTTTGCCTGAAACCCAATTCATTAAGTTGTTTCAGCATTTCTGCGAGGCATGCACGTTCTATGTCGACAGTTTGGTTCGATATGGTGTTCGAAAACACGTGGTGCCATTCGATGGGTGTGTTCCCACATAAGTAGCACCTATTGTCGGAGCGGCGGAAAATTCTCGTGCAAATGATCTCGTCACCGGGCCGCCAGAATTCCTGTATTTTTGTTGATCGCTTTTCGCCTTTCTGTGACTTCATGTATCTTCTCCCCGTATCTAATCGGTTAATCGAAAGAGTGGCTCTATTTTCACGTTTATCGTTCATGCAACAGTTCTAATGACTCCGTGTAAACTTTAATCCTTACATCGCTCTTTGCCCAGGATTGCTCCAGGAGCCCATTGAAGGAGAACCCTTCGGCCAATACCGTTCGGTACCAATATGCCCCCACAGGCTCCCAAATAAAGCAGTGCTGTTTTAGTTGATCTTTGACAAAGAAGGAATCGAAGACCCTTATTTCCAGCAGGGGTTGTTCCTGAGATGGCAGGGGCGCCAATTCATCCCAGATAATGGTATCCATGGACTTAGCTATCTGTAGATCACGGATGTAAGGGCTTTGCGAACGCGTTTCCGTCAATAAAGCGAGGTAGTTCTCCGCTCGCGTGATAGCCACATAAAACAGTCTTCTTTCTTCCTGGTCGATCTTTTCAACGCTGTCATTAAAGATGCGAAGAAAAATCCAATGGGGGTGTATCAGGGGGTAGCTCCGTGCGGTAGCATCCAACAGGATGACGGCTCCTCTCTGAAGCCCCTTGTATTTATGTGTCGTTGAAATAGTGACTCGTTCACGATCTGCTTCCGGGAGAAACGAACGAATATGTTCTAAGAATCGCGATAATGCATTTGCGCTCTGGTGATCCTTGCCGCGGTAGTCAATATACCAGGGCACCCGGCTTCTTCTGGATAACAGGACAATCTCTTGCCCTTGATCTAACAGGAAACGGATGAGTCGGAGCAGCGCCGGTGTCAATTCATCCCCGTTGTACCGCGTTTGTTCTGCTGCTGTCGGCGTGAAACTGTCAAGTTTACATAGTTGAATCCAACCCTGGTCTCCTCGGTTCGGTCGCGCAGTCACACCCAAGCCGTCCATCAAATAGTTACTTGTTGAAACGATATCGGTTGCGGAGCGGTAATTGGTCCGAATGTCATGATGGGAGGTGTTCTGAAAAAATTGCGTGAAATTTTCAAAGAAAACAAGATCGGAACCGGCAAATGCATTAATGGCCTGCCAGTCGTCTCCGACGCAAAAGAACTTCACCTGCCGGTTCACTGAGCGGACGGCATTGACCAGTTCAAAGAACATCTGGGAAAAATCCTGGAATTCATCGATCATGATGAAGCGAAGGTTGCGAACGTCGCCTCGTTCCCTGCCTTTGTCCCGAGAAAAGAAGGTATGGCCCTCCTTAATGAGATCAACCGCTCTCCAGATAAGGCCGTCAAAGTCGTCCTTGTTCGCCTCTTGCAAACGGTTCATGTATCCCTGGTAGACCGAAACGCCTACTTGCAGAAAAAGCGCTTCCGCTGTCATACCTGCTCGGTGGCCTTGAACCATCGTTTTGATCTGCCGGGGGCTCAAATTTCTTTTTCGGCAGCGGCTGATAAACTGTCGCACGGCTTTCGTAAATCCGTCAATTGCCCGGTGGTGAATCCGTTCCCAGATCTCGTCGTCTGTCAATCGGTTGCAAGCGACTCCTGCACTATGCAGCCTGGCTATCAGTTGATTGGTAAATTTCTCCGCCCCTTCTTGAAGGATGTGCGCGGGAGTGAACGCGAGGTATGTCCATTCCGGTCGCTGCGCCCAGAAGGTGCGTTTTTTATCGGCACACTCATCGGAGTCGGGATCATCCG
>JAJFTY010000216.1 GCA_021372695.1 Deltaproteobacteria bacterium | reverse complement strand
CTCGCAAACATGAGCGACCCTGAAGCCACCATATTCGCCGGAACGGCCGCATTGATCTGCGTCCATGTGCCCAGATCCCACTGCCAGGTGCCGTTGCTCGCGTTCGCAACATAGAGCAACTGGTCCGTATTGAGTATGATCGGTCGCATCATGTCGTTCTCTTCATGGCTGAGGATGTGACAGTGCCATACATACTCGTGGCCGAAGTTTACGATCTTATTGGTCTGAAGTGGGGTAAGAGCACCACCGGTCGTCGTATCGATCTGGGAGAATCCCATCGTAGAACCCGTCGGCTGTGAGGGATTGAGCGGACGGATGCTGTTCGGAAGCATGAAAGGAACAGTTATTCTGGCCGGCCGCAGGGCGACGATCGTATCCTCCAGCGGCGACATCCTGACGGTGTCTTTCCAGCCCAGTTCATTGGGGTCCGGCAGCCGGATGAATCCGTCCCAGCCAACCCGGTTGAGCACCTGAACATCGAACAGGTGGAAGTGGATAGGATGCGTGTCGACGCCGTTGTGGGTGATTCTCCAGATCTGGACCTCATTCGGCCTCACGATTTCAGTGGCCGGATCGATGAATTGCTGGAGAATGAAGTTGGCAATCGCCGCATTGGTGAACGGCATTTCCAGCCCCAGCTTTGCGGCCATCCGCCCGTAATCATCGAAGGCCGCCCCCATCTCGTCATGGATCGCCTTCGCTTTCATCGGGAAGTTGGTCGCGATGGTGCCGTCGACTCTTTCAAAACTGATTGCACCGTCGGAGATCCTCGAGATTCCCCAGTTGGGCCACGTCGCGGGGAAAGCCATGTTGTACGCGGCGGTGTTGCCGGCGCCCGTGCCATAGGCGGCCTGCCCTACGATGATCGGCTCCTGCCCCGACGCAAAGACTCCGGGGGTTGTCGCATCGGAAGCAAACGCTGTCTGAAGCGTGGTCAGCGTGGCCGGGTTGTAGTCATCCGGCGGAGCGGTTCCGCCCGATCCCGAAACGGTGACCTGCATAACCGTCCGGATATTCGGCCCGACACCCGGCGGGATGGTGATGTATCCGCCGATATCGCGCCGGTCCGGGGCACCGGTATAGTAGTCATACTGCGGAACGAGAGCCGGAAACGCCGTCGGTGCATCGTTATAAAGGATGAGGGTTTTTCCGGCGAAATTCGTGAAATCAACGATGACGTCGGCCCGTTCGGCGGGACCCAGGAAAAGTGTGCCGCCTCCCAGGTTTTGCTGGAGCACGTTCCCGAAGTTGAACATCGTGGGGTCGTAGTTCCAGGCAACCGGCGTGTTCGGCAACACCACCGGCGCCGGCAGGAATCCGCCCTCGGTACCGATCTGAATGAAGGCGGGTCCTCTTGTCCCGGGATCGGGCACGCCGCCCTCTCTACTGTCCGCCGGCCAGGTCGCTGGGAACCCTGACGTTTGGATCGCAGGCACCATGCCCACTTCCTTGGGGGCGGTATAGATGGAGGCCGAAGCGAAAGCCTGCGTGCCGCCCGCAGGAGGAGCGGCGATGGTCACAGTGGGCGCGGAAGTGTAGCCGCTCCCCACGGTGTCCAGGGTGATCGCCGTGACTGCGCCGCCCGTCACCGTTGCCGTAGCCGTAGCTCCTGTGCCGCCTCCGCCGCTGATGGTCACGGTGGGCGCGGATGTATAGCCGCTGCCGGGAACGACAACGCTGATTGCGCTCACAATGGGGCTTGCGGTGTACAGTTGCAGGTTGAGGAACCGGTCATGAGCAGCGTTCAGAATCCGGAGGCGATACTGCTTGGGCTGTACCTGCATCGTCGGGTACACGGTCCCGTTGACCAGCATCGTATCCAGGAACGCCTCTGCCCCCCAGGAGGGGTGTGGCGTGCCGGGCATCTCCGGAGGCTGTAGCGGCGAGTAATTGGAATGGGCGGGATTGGCATAGGGATTCGCGACTGTCCCGACCTCCACGCAGAACGGCTTGACCGCATCGGCGCTCGATCCGCAGATCGGCGTCGCAGGGAAGAACCAGGGGCCGTAGAACCAACGGCCGAAGGGGTTAACCCCGGTGAAATCCGGGTTGAAGGGGTTCTCGGCCGGCATGTAGACGTGCGGCCACCAGAGGTCGCCCGTGACCGGCGTCGTGGTGACGGGCTTGCCGGGATTCGATCCCCAGGCCCATGTCGGGTCCGTGACCATGGTGTACATCGTCGGATCGCCCATCGAAGCATTCACGAAGGTCTTGTCCTGAATGATCAGCGGGATCTGGTCCGCCGGGATCGTTCCGGCTGCGAAGGTCCGGCCGTTGATGGTTCCGCCGGCAACCAGTGCGGTATCCACGGGATCCTGAATCAGGTATCCCGCCGCTTCTCCGATGTAGACGTTGAGGCGGGTGATCCCCCAGGCATGGTCATGATAGAACAGAAGCCGCGCACTCTGCTCGTTGGTATAATAGAAAGTCTGCGCCCCGGGGCCGGGATTGTTCGTCGCACCCGGCGTGGAGCAGGTCGTTTTCCCTGCACAGGCGGCGATGGTCGCCCCTGCCGCGTCGAACCACATGTCGGGAACATATTGGACGCTCACGCCCTTGCCGTATGCCTGGTTCTCGAGGGCCGGCGTGACCCACTGGTGGGGGGTGCCGTCGCTGATCCAGGGCGTGCGGCCTCCATGCAGATGGAGGGTGGCCCGGTTCTGAGCGAATGTGCCGCTCACCTGGGCGGCAGGATTCTTGGTAACAGGGTCATAGTTGATCGTGTAGCTTCCCGATCCCATGACCGAGCCGTCCACCGGAAGGAAGAGGTCGCCGCCGGCCCCGGCGGGAAGAGAATTCTTAAATTTGATCCGCACGGGCAGTCCGTTTGTGCCCCCGGTCGGGAGGACCGCGCCGGGCGCAAAGTTCGGATCGTATTTTGTGGCGATGATCAGCGGTCCCAAATATTGGGGAACCAGCAAATTTGCTGCTCCCGCACCGGCATTGGTCTGACGATAGCCGCGCAATTTCGTGCCGCCGGTGGTGGCCGTCAGCTTGGTACCCGCGCCCAGCGCAGGAAGGCCTGAGTGCATCTGTTCCCGGTACTCGACCAGCTCGATCTCGTAGTATTCGGATCCGGGGTAGGTCGTGAGGTCGGGCTTGGCCACGGGCATATACTGGCCAAGGGCGTTTTCATTACAGGTGCCCGTGCCCGCCGGGTTGCTTACGGTGCATCCCGGAGCGCCCAGTCCGGGCAGCCTGTCGACGAATTTCGCCAACGGTGGGCTGTTCGCCCAGTTGGGGGTCAAAAAATAGTCCGGTACATAGTACCCGTTGGCACCGACGTCGAGCGCTGCATGGCTCGAGTCGATTCCCCACGGAACGGCCGCCAGTGCCAACAGAAGTATCGGCACCAGCCCAAAACGTCGGAATTTCTTCATGGCTCTCTCCTTCTTGCCGGTTGATGGGCTAGTCAGACCCGTTTGTTATTATTGACGATACACCGGAAGTCCGCCGCGAAAAGCCCCACTCTCCCCATGGTGCTTCTTGTCGGTAACAGTCTAACCGCGCCTCGTGTAGACACAATGTCGGATGATGGTAAGCAAACCCATAGGTCACAACTATCACTTGAGCCCGGTGTTTCCGGTCGTGATAAATTGAGCCAAAAATGGTCGTTAGAAAGTGAGCCACTTTGGGGTGGAGTTGCTGAGAGAAAAGGGTATGGTGCATTTTTTTATCTCAGCGTGAGCGAGGTGGCGCATTGAAAAAAAGGAGACCG
>JAJFTY010000114.1 GCA_021372695.1 Deltaproteobacteria bacterium | reverse complement strand
TGGGCACATGGACGCAGATCAATGCGGCCGTTCCGGCGAATATGGTGGCTTCAGGGTCGCTCATGTTTGCGAGGGTCACGGGTTCCGGTCTCTATCAGTGGAACGGCAGTGTCTGGACCAGGATCAATGCGGCTGTTCCGACTAGCATGGTGGCTTCGGGAACGTTACTTTATGGGACCTTCACGGGTAAGTGTCTCTATAAATGGGATGGCAGCGCATGGTCCCAGATCAACTCAAATATCCCGACTAGCATGGTGGCCTCCGGATCGGTTCTCTACGGGACCTTCACGGGCAAAGGCCTCTACAAATGGGATGGCAGCGTATGGTCCAAGATCAACTCAAATATCCCGACTAGCATGGTGGCTTCGGGAACGTTACTTTATGGGACCTTCACGGGTAGGGGGCTCTATAAATGGGATGGCAGCGTATGGTCCCAGATCAACTCAAATGTTCCGACAAGCATAGTGGCTTCGGGAACGTTACTTTATGGGACCTTCACGGGTAAGGGCCTCTATAAATGGGATGGCAGCGTATGGTCCAAGATCAACTCAAATATTCCGACGAGCATGGTGGCGTCAGGTTCAGCATTGTACGCCGACTACGGAGCGTCTGGGCTTTTAAAATGGGAAAGCGGCGCATGGACCAAGCTTTCAACGACAGATCCATCTATTATGGTGGCGGGCTTCTGATTCATGAAGCCTGCTGAAGAAGTTGATCGCGAAGATTCGTAAAACCACTTTGACCGGGGAGGGAGAAATCCCTCCCCGAATTTCTTTCTTGCTGTATGAATCAGTGGGGATAGGAGGGACCGTGAAAGGGACCGTGAAGCTGAAGATCATCATCAGATATGCAGTCGTTGCAGGCATCCTGCTTTTTGTCACCCAAGCGAACGCTGCGGAGACGCCAGAGCTCAAAACCCCGAAGGAAAAGATAAGCTACGGGATCGGGGTCGACATGTCGAGAAACTTCAAGAAGCAGGGGGTCGACTTTGACGCTGAGGCCCTGCTGAAGGGTTTCAGGGACGATTCCTCTGGCAACAAACTTCTCATGACCGAAGAGGACATGCGAGCTACTCTGACCGCTTATCAGCAGGAATTGATGCAAAAGAGGGTGCAGGCCCTGCGGGCAGCGGCCGAGGAGAACAAGAAGCAGGGAGAGGCCTTCCTGGCGGAGAACGGGAAGAAGGAGGGTGTGACGACTCTTGCGAGCGGTTTGCAGTACAAGATCCTGAAAGTGGGTGACGGCAAGATACCGACGGAAGCCGACACGGTGGAATGCAACTATCGGGGTATGCTCATCAATGGGACCGAATTCGACAGCTCCCACCGGACCGGGAAACCAGCGACGTTCAAGGTGACCGGACTCATCGCCGGCTGGACTGAGGCGCTGAAGCTCATGCCGGCAGGCTCGACGTGGCAACTCTTTATCCCCCCGCAACTCGCTTACGGAGAACGGGGAGCGGGTGGGGTCATCGGGCCGAATGCTACGCTGATCTTCGAGTTGGAGCTCCTTTCTGTTAAGTGACCCTTGACATCACCCACTTTTTTCTCTCCAATAATGTCTTAACTGCGGCGAGAAATTTCCCCTCCTGGGTTGGGGAGGGATGATGTGAGGAGACATGGGGAGGAGGGGCATTCCATGAGGAATGAGAACTCAACAGCAGGATGTCCGGGACAAAGCGGCTTCACCCTTCTGGAGGTCCTGGTGTCCCTTGCCATCATGGCGATCGCCGTCACGCTGGTCGTCCAGCTCTTTGCATCCGATCTGAGGGCTGTTGTCCGGTCCGGAGACATCACATCGGCCGCGGTCAGGGCCGATTCCCGGATCAGAGAGATCCTCACGGAGCCGCTCCCTGCCGATAAAGCCTGGAGCGAGGCCACGGAGGACGGCTATCGACTGGATATAGCCATATCGGAGGTGATGAAGGAGCGGACGGACAATCTGCCGGTGCGGCTGATGGAAGTCGCGCTGACGGTCCGCTGGACGGAGGGACTGAAGGAAAAGAGCCTCAGTCTCAAGACGGTGAAGATGATCGATAGGACACTGCTATGAGGACGACCGATAAAAGCGCGGGCGGATTCACCCTGCTGGAGCTCCTGATCTCCATGAGCCTGCTCGTCGTGATCGTGAGCATCACGATGGGAGCCATGAGAATGGGTTCCCGCGCCATCGCGGCCGGTGAAAAAAGGATGGACGGGCAGGAGAGGTTCAGGACGGTGCTCTCGATCATGGATGCCCAGATTCAATCCCAGGTTCCCCTCTCCTACGATGAGGGCGGGAACAAGAAATACCGTTTCAGGGGGGATGGGAAGAGCCTTCGCCTTTCGACGAACTACTCTATCTGGGACGGGAGGAGGGGGTACGTCATGGTCGATTACAGGGTGGAGACCGACGATGCCGGCAACGAGATCCTCTATGCCTCCGAGCAGGTTCCGGGGATCGAGGGCCGTCGGGAGAGCCGGTTGATCGATGCAGCCGCGATATCCTTCGACTATTTTTATAAGGACCCGACCGAAGAGCAGGGGAAATGGGTTGAGACGCTGTCCGAAGGGACCGTCATCCCCGAAAGGATAAGGCTGCGTGTAAAGCGGAAGCCGGAGAATTTTTCCCTGATATTCCCCGTCAGGGTCAGGGGCGCCATGACCCAGGTCCAGGGAGGGGCGCTCAAATGAGGCAGAGGGGGATCGCACTCTTAATTGTTCTGTGGGTCATGACGATCCTCACCGTGATGGCCTTTTCCTTCTCCCTGCTGACCAGAGCCGAAGGTTACGGGACCCTGACCTTCAAGGAGGGGCTGGAGAAGAAACTCCTTGCCGAGGGAGGAATCGAGCGGGGCATCACGGAGATCTTCTATCGGGCCGTGAACCGGAACCAGGCCCTGACGCTCGAAGGGAGGGAGCCGTGGAGGCTGGACGGTACGGCCTATTCCGTCGATATGGGAACGGGCGGCTGCGCGGTGCGGGTGATCGACGAATCGGGCAAGGTGGCGCTCAACGGCCTGACCGACTCCTCCGGCATCGTCCTGAGGAATCTGCTGATCCGCCAGGGGGTCTCATCTGAAGACGCCGATATCATAGTCGATTCCATCCTGGACTGGAAGGATGCCGACGATCTGCACCACCTCAACGGAGCGGAAAACGATTATTACCAGTCGTTGCCGAGGCCTTACAAGGCGAGGAATGCCGACTTCGAGACCCTGGAAGAGCTGATCCTGGTCCGGGGAATGACCCCGGAGATCCTGTACGGGACAGGCAAGACAAAGGGGATCATCCACTTCCTGACGGCCTATGGCAAGACCGCGCGGATCAACGTCAATTCAGCGCCGAGGGATATCCTGGCGGCCCTGCCCGGGATGGATCCCGAAATGGCGGACAGGCTCATCGAGTTCAGGAGATCGGCGGAGATCCAGGGAGAAGGAGACATCAGCGGGCTCCTGGGCCCCGCCTATCCCCAGATGGCGCCTTATGTGAACTTCGGTTTCGGGGGCCTGCCCGGGGTATTCAGCGTGGAGGCTACGGGGTACAAGGATAGTCCGAAACGGGGTTATTCCATCCTGGCGACGGTTGCCATCGATGCCCCCCGTCAATATCGCTATGTTTACTACAAGAACCCGGCGGAAATGATGCCATGATCGCAGCGGAAGCCATGGGAAGGACAAAGTTCTTCCTTTCGAAAACGGCCGGGCAGGCCTCAGGTTGGTGGGAGCAGCTTTGGCGCCTGCTCTCCTTCAGTCTTGCCGACGATCGTATTGCGCCCGTGCGGCGTCTGTCGGTTGTGCTCGAGAGCGGTGGGGTCTCTGTCGTTTACTTCTCACGGTTCCTCATGTCCCGCATGAAGAATCGGGGAAGCCGGCGTTACCCTTTCGAGGAGGGCAGGTATCCGACGCCGGAGAACGTCGCTTCCGCGGCAGCGCTGGCGGTCAGCGACCTCGGTGCCGCCGGGGCGCCGGCGACCCTTGTCGTTCCCCGGGCCTGGACGATTGTGAAGACGGCCGAATTCCCGTCGACCGTCCGAGAGAATCTCTCCGACGTCGTCTCCTATGAGTTGGACAGGATAACCCCGCTTCTTCCCGAGAAGGCGTTCTACGACTATCGGATCCTCTCGGAGGAGGAAAACCGGATCCGGATCGTACTTGCGGCGATGAAGGCCGAGACTCTCCAGCCCTACATGGATGCCCTGGAAGGCAAAGGGATCGCCCTCCGGCAGGTCCTCCCTGCGCCGGATCCGGGCAGTGACGGGAGCCCCGTTTCCCAGGCGGCCAGGGATACCGCCGCCGGGGAGATGAACCTCCTCTGCAAAGGGGTGCACAAAGCCCCCGGTACCCCGATGGCGTTGACCATCGTTCTGGCGTCCCTTCTTGCCGCCCTGGGCCTCTGCTGGCTGATGTCGCCGCTCTGGATCGCTGAGCAACGGATCGAGATCATCGACCGGGAGATCGCGGCCCGAAAGGACGAAGTCAAAAAAGTAGAAGCGTCGCGGAAGGAGTTGGGCGGGCTGGAAACGGAGATCGCTGCCATCGCAGCCTTCAAGACCTCCCGGCCCGTGATGCTCGACCTGCTCAAGGAGATGACCCGGGTTCTGCCGACGAATACCTGGCTTTCCCGGATTCGGTTCACCGAATCCACGGTCGAAATCGAGGGCTATGCCGCTTCGGCCACGGAGATTCTGCCGAAGCTCGAGGCTTCCGCCTATTTCAAGAAGGTCGAGTTTGCATCCCCCACGGCCAGGGACATCCGCCTCAATGCGGACCGCTTCAGCATCAAGATGGAGATCGAAGGGCTCCCGGAGGGAAAGGCAAAAAAATGAAAGGAAAAAGCAATATTCTCCTGATCGCCATCCCTCTTTTGATCGTCCTCCTGGGCCTGGTCGTTTACGAGTACGGCTACCTGAGGGTCCGGTCGGAGCTGGTCGAATTGGAGGATGCGGCGGCCGTCAAGGCGGGAACCCTCCAGAAATACGTGACCCTGATCGCCGACAAGCCCCGCCTCGAGGCGAAACTGACCGCGGCCAGGGAGGCCAGAAGGGCGGAAAACGCGAAGATCATCGAGGGGCAGACCCCTCCCGTCGCCGCCGCAGCGCTGCAGAACACGATCGGCATCATGATCACATCCAGGGGCGGGACCATCGCCAGCGAAAGGGTTGAAAAGCTGGAAGAGGCGGGAAAATTCAAGGTCATCACGGTCACGGTCGATGCGGTCCTGCCCGACACGAAGGCACTCGCCGACACGCTCTACGCCATCGAGACGCAGACCCCTTCCCTCGTCGTCCGGGAGCTCGATACGCGCATCCGGAATTTCCGGGAGCCGCGAGACCTGACGGTCAAACTGAAGGTGTCGGGCCTGACCGGGGGAATTTGAGATGTCCAAAATGAGATACTTTTTCCTCAGCCTGAATTTTTTGAACGGCCTGCTCGCGGCAGCCGTCGCGGCGATCGTGTTTTTTGCCGTGATTCCCTTTCTGAACCCGGCTGCGGTCCCCCTTCCCGCGGCGAAGGGGACGGCTGCGGGATCCGTGGAAAAGGCGGTGGCGATTCAGAGTCTGAGACCGGCTCCGGCTGATTATGCCGTGATCATCGAGCAGAACCTTTTTCACCCGGAACGGAAGGTCCCGCCGGAGAAGCCGCAGGACAAGGTCCTGCCAAAGCCGGACCTTGTCCTTTACGGCACCCTGATTACGGACAATGCGAGTTATGCCTTTGTCGAAGACAGGAAGGCGCCCTATTCGACGGCAGGGAGAGGCAAGCGGCAGGTCACGCTTAAGAAAGGGGAGAGCCTGGGCGGGTATGTCCTGCGCGAGATCGAGGCGAGCCGGATTGTCCTGATCAAGGGAGACGAGAGGCTCGTGGTCAGCCTGGACGACAAGGAAAAGAGACGGGTCGAAGGTCCCGCAGCGCCCGCTGTTGCAGGATTGGCGACCGGCGGCACGCCCCCCCCTCCACAGGCTCTGCCTTCCCCTCCTCGTGCTGCCCCCCCTTCGGCACGCGCGGTAACTCTGCCCGCTCCCAGCCAGCAGCAACCCCCCAAGATTGCGCCGTCCGCACAGACCGGACAACCATCGGCGCCCGCACCGGGAATCGGGGGCTCCGGGACATGGCCGCCTACCCAAAGCAGCGTGGAGCAGACACAGCAGCGGCTGAGAGAGGGACGGCTCCTGCGGATGGAGCAGCTGCAAAAGCAGCAGTGATCACATCGCTGATGCATCTGCAAGATTCTTCGTGGCATCCGCTGATCGTGATCCGGGGCATGGAGTTATTACCGGTGTTCAGCGCATCAGCCCCAGGGTGAAATCCGTGCCGGTCATGCGCCAGATCGATATGCCGGCGAAAACAAGGTAGGAGACGAGGCACAGCAGCGCCAGCCTCTTCTGTATCAGTGGCAGACTTTCCGAAAGGCTGCCGATCGACCTGAAAGGCATCAAGGCGCCGACGCCGAGGCCCGAAACAGCCCCCGTCAGCAGGGCAGCGTACAGCAGATATCCGATGTAGCCGTACTCGCGCTGCAGGACGCAGAAAGGGCAGTGGTGGGTCGGAAGCTCGTAGAAATAGAGCGAGATGAACGAGATGAACGATATGCAGGAGATCAGGAAGAAAAGCCCGCTCGCAACGGATAAAAGCCACCCCAGTTTCCCCCTGACGTAATAGACGATCCCCGAAAAAAGGAGCAGCGCGAGGCTCAGATAGAAGGCCGCCATCGCGGCTTTCACCGGCACGGCCGCGATGTCCGAACCCACACTTCCCTTGTCCGAACTGAACAGGCTCCCGCAGCAGGAGGTGATCACATCCGCCCTCATCTGCGCGAAATAGAGCCACTGAACCACCGCCTCCGTCACGATCAGGGGCGCCAGGACGAGCAGCAGGCCGTACTTTTTGCGGATCAGGGGATAGTCATGGGCCCGGTTGTCCGTGTAATTGATGATCAACCAGAGGCCCGCCAGGATGCAATTGAGTATTTTCAGCAGGAATGCCGGATAGCCGTAAGGATCGACGTTCAGGCTTCCGGCGGCGCACATCGCCCCGACGAAGAGATTGTGGAGGCTGTCGGCCGTGTAGATGTAGAGAAAGAGCGAGCCGATCTGAAACACGAACACGTAGGAAAGGATCGTCGAGATGAGGTAGGTTCGCCTCTCCAGGGCCAACTGCTCCTCGCTGCCGCTCCGGATATCCCATCGCCGGATGATCCGGACCCCGAAAAAGGCGCTGTAGAGGATCATCCCGGAGGTGAGAAGCGAGACCAGAACGAGGGCGACGATGCCGGGATGGAGAATCATGTTCCGCTACCCTCGATCAGGCCATCCCGGACTGCAACCACCCGGTCGACCATCGGTGCGCCGTAAACGAGAGGATCGTGGCTCGCGATGATAGCGGTCCTCCCTTCGTCCTTCAGGCGGCAGATGGTCTCCATGAACTCCAGGGAGAGCTTGCTGTCCAAGTGGGCCGTCGGCTCGTCAGCGATGATGACCGGGGGATCGTTCATGAGCGCCCGGGCAATGGCTACCCGCTGCGCCTCGCCGCCCGACAGCCATTCCACCCGTGCCGTGGCGCGCTCCCGGAGGCCGAAAGCCTCGAGCAGGGAGAGTGCCCGCGCCTTGACGACCTCGTGCTTTTCCCCGAGCGGATAGGCGGGCAGCATGATGTTTTCGATCACCGAGATCCCCTTCACGAGGTTGAACTGCTGGAAGATGAAACCGAACGTCTTTCGTCGGATCTCCGTCAGAAACCGCTCCGGGAGGCTCGTCACCTCCATCTCTCCTGCCGCTTCGTTCTTCAGAAATCCGTTGCTGCCCAGGAGCTTACCCATCACGGTGATGCGGCCCGAGGTGGGCCTGGCCATGCAGCCGATGAGGCTCAGGAGCGTCGTCTTCCCCGAACCGCTCGGCCCCTTCAGGACCGTGATCCGGTGCGCCTCGATCGAAAGCGTGACCCCGCCCACCGCGATGAATTCGCTCGGCTTGCCCAGGTTGAATCCCTTGCGGACGTTCAGCAATCTTATCATCTCTAGGACCTCATCACCGAATCGGGATCGACAATGGCGGCATGCCACGAGGGGACGATGGTTGCGACCGTATAGGGCACCACGGTCAGGAAGAAGAGGATCGCCACCTGATAGGGATCGATCAGGGGCGAGATCCGGAAGTCGGGATAGAGCACGGACCAGCCCTTCAAGGCCGGTGCGAAAAGAGCGGCCGAGGTAAAGAACACGTGCGCGTAGGCCAGCAGGATTCCGGCGCAGAATGAGAAGAAGGAGACCAGAAGCCCTTCGTATGCCTTGACCGCGATCACGTCGGATGTTTCCCAGCCGACGGCCTTCAAGATGCCGATTTCCCGCTTTTCGTCCGCGCTCAGGCCCGAGGCCTTTTCCCAGGCGAAAATGACAAAGGCGAGAAGGGCCATCATGATCAGGACGATCACCATTCCGCCCCGCCAGTCGAAGACCGAATCGTAGGTCCGCACCATCTCGTCCCGGAGGATGGGCCGCGTATCGGGCAGCAGCGTCGCGATCTTCTCCGCGATGGTCGGCAGCTCTTTCAGGTTCCGGACCGTGACAGTGATGTCCGTTGCCCGCGCGACATCCAGCCCGAAAAGACTCCGGAAATCATCCTCGGCCATGAGGATCAGGTCGGCCGAGACCAGCTCCGATTCGGAGGGGAACTCCCGCTCCACCTCACCGTTCAGGACAAGGCCGTCATATCCCCGGAACGAGAGGATGTCGCCCGGATAGACGCTCCTGGCCCGCGAGATGCCTTTTCCGATGACGATCTTCCCCCGGCCGGGAGGATCGTTCTGTGGAACCATGAGCGTGTAGTTGGCGCCCGCGGCGGGGTCGTAGTGGTATCCCCACAATCGGGGAGCCGCGGAGACGACGCCCCGGATCTTCTGGATTTTTTCGGTGTACTCGACGGGGATCGGATCGTATCGGCCGCCGAGCAGCCGCTGGACGACCATTTCCGGAGAGCCCTTCAGGATGAGCGCGGCCTCTCGCTTCATGGCCTGCGTCAGAAAAAGGGCGGACCCCAGGAGGAACACCACCAGCGTGTAGACGCAGACGAGACTGACGTTCTTGCCCTTCCTCCGCAGCACCGAGGAGAGCGTGAAATCCAGAATGCTGCGCTGTTTTTCAATCCGGCTTGTCATGGGGCCTCCGCAAGCGGGCCGGGGGAGCCGCCATGGATCCCGCCGGAAAATGCTCCAGGGAGAGCGGATGGTCCTGGAAGGCCGAATGGAGATCGGTCTGGGAGAGGTGTCGCGTATAACGGGCCTCCGTGAAGAGGGCAAGGTCGGTGAGCTCCAGGTCCCGAACGACTCCGGCCATCCGGCCGAGGGACGGGCCGTCTGCACGCCCCTGAATGTGGGCATGGGTAAACATCAGGCCCATCAGCAGCAAGCCGACACACAGCAGGCACAGGCAGAGCCCGGACTTCCGGATGGGAAGCCTAGGCTTTGCCTGTGCCTTCCGGGAGAGTGCTTCAATCAAGGGTTTTGATGACCTCTCTGGTGATGTCGGCAAACCGGACGATCCGGGTCCCCCGGTGGTCCTTCATGAACTCCTCCGCATCGGTCTTGTGCTCCAGCGGGATGAGTTCCCGGCCCATGGGGCCGAACACGTCGCTGCCCAGGACATACCAGGCGCTCCGCGCATCGATCCACGAGAGCCGGTAATAGTCCATGACCAGGACGGTCTGGATCTCCTCCGGCTTCCTCACGTGATCATACTTTTTGAGATCATGGAGGTACTTGAACATATCCTTTGCGCCGTCGGCGTAGACGTGAGAGCCGTCCCTGAAGTGAATCGCAGCCATCCAGTCGGGATACTTCGCCACGAACATGCCGCACACCGGGCACTTGTCCCGGAGCCCCGGCTTCGGCACCCCCGGCTCGGCCGCTCCCGGGGAAGATGAGAGCAGGACCCAAATCCCGCAGAGCACCATGACCAGGAGAATATCCCACGAACCCGGTGCGGCAGGCAGGGCGGATCTCCCCGCCTGCTGGACCGGATTTCCCGGCGGAGAATGCCTCTGCCGGGCGTTGCCCTCCGCAGCCCTGTCCCTACAGAAGGCTTCCCAAGTTTTTTGTGCGATGCTCCGGATCATGGCTTGTGCTCATGCATCATCTTCATGTTTCGCATTTTTCGCCGCTCCCGGATCATCTTGGTATCATCGGCGAGATCCTTGTAAGCCGCCTCGAGGGCTTCATCGAATGTGGCCAGCCGGCCCCCGTTTTCCAGCCTGAACTTCTCGGCATCGGCTTTGTTCGCAAAAGCCCATTTGGCGTTTTTGGTCATCACCCCGGGTTTGCTCCCACCGATGATCCAGGTCGCCGTTTCCGCATCGATCAGCGTCTTTTGACCGTAATCGCCCACCTGGATCGCCTTGGGCGCCTTGTCGAGGTTCAGGGCCAGATCGACGGAGGCGCAGTGCAGGGAGCAGACCCCCTCCTTCGTGCCGTCGCTGTATTCGAGCAGCATCCGGCTGTGGGCAAACATCTCCCGGTTCATTCCGCAATACTTGCAGGCCGGGATCTCCTTCACATCGTTGTCGAGCGCCCAGACCGCGCTCCCCCAGCAGAGACAGAAAACCGCAACTATGGAACATAAAGCCATCTTCTTCATGGCATCTCCTTTCACATTGTCTTTGGGTGTTCTTTTCGCGGGGTGGACGGCACCCTCGGACGATGGCGTCTGCGCGGGGCGATCCACCCATTGGCGCGTGAAGGATTCAGGCTCGCTCGGGGGGCTCATCCGGAACGTCGAGGTAAACGGTTTCCGGTGGTTGTGCGGTTTCCAAATCGCCGTAAACGACCGTCGCCGGGATGAAGGCGGGAGACGATTCCAGGGTCATTTCAGGCGACCAGCGGTCGGCGGTCGCGCTCGTGTGGGCGCCGCAGCAACCCGAACAGGAGATCATGGCGCACGTCTCTCCCGTTGCGGAGCAGCAGTAGCAGATGAGTCCCCCGCGCGGGTCGGAATCGTCCATCCGTCCGAAACCGAAGGGGCCGCCCACCAGGATGGCCAGGGCCAGGATTACCGGAATCCATGTTCGAATCTTTTTCATGGCGTCATTCGGGCAACTGGTCAGAAATTAAACGATTCGACTCTGCAATCTGGCCTCATCTTGGCTGTTCCCAGGCCTGCAGTAAAGAAGGGCATTATGGTAGTAGAATGGTAGGTAGATCCTGATGAATCTGTCGACGGTTGCGCATTCTGTAATCCTCGCTCCGTGGGTTGATTTCCAACCCGGTCGCCTTACAGGAGTGACCGGATCATCCTGTTCAGTCCTGCCGGGTCAGCCTTGCCGAGAATCTTCTGTCGAATCAAGCCTCCGCGATCGATAATGAAGTAGGTCGGGATGCCGGCGACGCCGTACAGTTTTCTCGTGGACGAGACCGGATCGAGAAGAACTGGGTACGAGATTTCAACGTTTTTCAGGTACCTCAGGGCCGTTTCCTTTTTCTCACCGAGGCCGATTGAACAGGGAATGACCTCTTTCCGCGGGTACTCGCGGTATACGGACTCGAGGCTCATCATCTCCCCGAGGCAGGTGGGACACCAGCTTGCCCAGAAGTGGATCACGACCACTTTTCCCGCGAACCCGGATGGGATGCGGAAGCTCTCGCCGCGGAGATTGCTGAGGGCAACATCGGGCGGCGCGTCGCCCATCCTGAAAGCCGCTCCGGCGAGACTCGGCATCCTTCCGCACCAGATCAGGCCGGGGACCAGGAGTGCGGTCATCCTCAAGAATAGTCTTCGGGATATTTCGGGTGACATCGAACCTACCCCTTCTCATCAACGAGAACACTCTCCGACGGCCGCATGGAACCGGCCAGCAAGGAACGGGGCTGACGCCATTTTGAGCAGCGCGAATAGGGAGATGTCCCCGGCCGGCCGCTCACTTCCTGTTCTTCAGTTGGATGATATAGTCAACGATTTCGGTAACCTGCTCTTTGGTCAGCTCCTTCTCGAATCCCGGCATCTTCTCCCGGCCCTTTTCGACGACAGCGATCATCTCCTCCCGGTTCATGGTGCTTGTTCTGAGGGCAAGTTTGGCGGGAGCCACTCCCAGCGCTTTGGCCGTTTTCGGGAGAGACTTGTTCGCCCTGTGGCATTTCGCACAATGGGCGTTGAAGTCGATTCTCGGATTCGCCCAGGCGGCGGCCGGGGCAGCCATTACGGCGACAACCAGAAAAACCCACAACTTCTTCATGATCTTTCTCCCTCCGTTCGGTTTATCAACGAGACAAAATGGACGAACCCGTAAAAGCCCAAAATCCACCAGAACGTCATACCGGCGACAGCCGGGAACCAGTTATACCCTGGACCCCGGCTGTCACCGGGGTGACGCCTTCTTAAGAGGTCGTCAACATAACCTCGTTACGGTCAATTTCGGGTACATCAGAGAAGACTCAGGATCAGCTTCTTCAATGTCTCCGTTGTCGCGCCGCCCAGAATCCTGTATCGGACGATCCCGTTGCGGTCGATCACGTAGGTCCTGGGCACATCTGTCACGCCGAGCAGACGGGCGTTCTTCTGTTCCGGATCGATCAGGAGCGGGTAGGAGACCGCCAACTCAGCCGCAAAGGCCTGTACGCTCTCTTTTTTCTGACCGACGTTGACGGCCAGGATCTCCAGCCCCTTCTTCCGGTATTGCGTGTACAGGGTATCCATGGCAGGCATCTCCAACTTGCACGATGAACAGCCGATTTGCCAGAAGTGGAGAAGGGCCACCTTGCCCATGAGGCGTTCGCGAATCCTGACGGAACCCCCGTTGACATCCGGAATCGTGGCCTGCGGCACCGCGGATCCGATGCGCAGGTCAGCCTCCGCGGGAGATGATGCGACCAGCAGGACAAGGACAAGGAGAAGGATGGAATACCACAGTGGTTGTCTGGGGCGGCCCTGGCCTCGCTCCATGCCTGCCATTGGTTCGCAATTCTGCTTCATGTCACCTCTCCCGCCCATCAGCACGGTGCTGTCCGCCTGCCGGGATGAGCCCCTTTTTCATGACAAAATTCCATTTCCAGATCTCGTAGATCGCCGGGTAGACCATCAGTTCCATGAGAAAGGAGGTCAGGATTCCCCCTACCATTGGCGCTGCGATGTGTTTCATCACATCCCCGCCCGTGCCAGTGGACCACATGATGGGAATGAGGCCGAGGAGCGTGGTCGCCACCGTCATGAACTTCGGCCGGATGCGTTTGGCGGCACCCTCCCGGATGGCTTCCCGCAGGTCGTTCAGGGTCTTCAGGCGCCCTTCCTTCCGTGCCTTTTCATAGGCCAGGTCGAGATAGAGGAGCATGAAGACGCCGGTTTCGGCATCGACGCCGAGCAGGGCGATCAGCCCCACCCAGACGCCGATGCTCATGTTGTAGCCGAGCCAGTAGAGGAACCAGACGGCACCCACCGCCGAGAACGGGACGGCTAAAAGCACGATTGCCGTCTTCACGAGCGAACCGGTGTTGAGATAGAGCAGCAGGACGATCAGCATGAGGGTCACGGGCACCACGATCGCCAAGCGCTCCCGGACCCGCTGCATCGCTTCGTATTGACCGCTCCAGGCAACCGCGTAACCGGGGGGAAGTTCCAGCTTCGTGCGAAGCAGCCGATCCGCCTCTTCGATGTACCCGCCCGGATCCTGCCCGGCGATATCCACATAGACGTACCCGGTCAGCAGGCCGTCTTCATCCCGGATCATGGCCGGCCCGCTCGCGACGCTCACATCCGCCAGTTGGGCGAGGGAGAGCTGTTTCCGGCCTTCGTCGATGGGTACCAGGACTCGGCCGATGGCTTCCATATTGCTGCGGAAGTCTCGCTGGTAGCGCACGTTCACCGAATACCGTTCACGCCCCTGGATGGTGACGGCGACATTTTCACCGCCGATGGCATTCTGGACGGCCCCCTGCGCGTCGTCGATGGAAAGGCCGTAACGGGCCAGTTCATCGCGATTCCAGTCGATGTCGAGGAAATAGCCGCCACCGGTCCGCTCGGCAAAGATGCTCCGGGTCCCCTTCATCTGGCGCAGGGCCGACTCCACCTGTCCCCCGATCTGTTCGATCTGGACCAGGTTCGCACCGGAGATCTTGAGCCCAACCGGTGTGCGGATGCCCGTCGTCAGCATGTCTATTCTGCCCTTGATCGGCATGGTCCAGGCGTTCGAGAGGCCGGGGAGCCTGAGCGCATTGTTCAGCTGGCTGACCAGCTCCTCCGACGTGAGGGTGTCGGGCGAAATCGGGCGAAGGAGGGGCTTGAGCCACTCCGGCGCCCAGGAGGAGTACCAGGTATCCACCCTGCGCCACTGGCTCTTCGGTTTGAGGATGACCAGGGTTTCGAGCATCGAAAGGGGCGCCGGGTCTGTCGACGTCTCCGCGCGCCCTGCTTTGCCGAGCACCTGATCGACCTCCGGGAACCCCTTGATTATCCGGTCGGTGACCTGGAGAAGCTTCTGCGCCTCGGTGACAGAGATTCCCGGCATGGTGGTCGGCATGAAGAAGAGCGATCCCTCATCCAGCGGCGGCATGAACTCGGAGCCCAGCTTCTGGAACACCGGCGCCGTTGCCAGGACAAGGACGGCGGCAGCGCCGATCACCCACCACTTACGACGAAGCGACCATGCCACAGCCGGTTCGTAGATGCGGATCAGGAAACGGCTGATGGGATGACGCTGCTCGGAGCGTATGGTCCCGACCAGGACGGCGTTTGCCGTCCGGCAGAGCCAGAGCGGCCGGAAATGGAAGTTGCGAATGTGGGTGAAGAGTAGCCTCAGTGCCGGGTCCAGGGTGATGGCCAGGAAGGCGGCGACGATCATGGAGAGGGTCTTGGTGTACGCGAGCGGCTTGAACAGGCGCCCCTCCTGGGCTTCCAGTGTCAGAACGGGGAGGAATGATACGGCAATGACCAGAAGCGCGAAGAAACTGGCCCCACCAACCTCCTTGACGGCCTGGATGATCACGTCCCGGTAATCGCCTCGCCGGCCCTCCCGCTCCCAAAGTTCAAGCTTCTTGTGCGTCTGCTCCACGACCACGATGGCCGAATCGACCAGGGCGCCGATGGCGATCGCGATCCCCGCGAGGGACATGATGTTTGCCGTGACCCCCATCAGCCGAAAGGGGATGAACGAGATCAGGACCGCCAGAGGAATGGTGATGATGGGGATGATGGCGCTTGGGAAATGCCAGAGAAACAGGAGCACCACCAGCGATACTGTGATCATCACCTCGACAAGCGTCCCCTTCAGATTGTCGATCGCGCGGTGGATCAAGTCCGAACGGTCGTAAACGGGGACGATTTTCACGCCGGAAGGGAGTCCCGGTTCGATCTCGCGGATTTTCTTCTTGACCCGCTCGATCACTTCCAGGGCGTTTTGTCCCTGGCGCATGACGATGATGCCCGATACCGTATCGCCGGTGCCGTTCAGGTCCGCCACCCCACGCCGGTAGTCGGGTCCGAGGGTCACCTCTCCTACGTCCCGGATGCGTATGGGCGAGCCGTTTTCGCTCACCGCTATGGCGATATTCCCGAAATCCTGGATGGATCGCGCATATCCACGGCCGCGGACCATGTACTCCGTTCCGCCGAACTCGATGAGACGCCCACCGGTATCGTTATTGTTCTCACGGACTTTCTCCACCACGCGGCTGGCGGGTATGTTGTAGAACTGCAGCCGGTTGGGGTCGAGATTCACCTGATACTGCCGACGGAAACCGCCCACGGGCGCCACCTCGGCCACGCCGGGCACCGACTTGAGGTGATAGCGCAGGTACCAGTCCTGGTAGGAGCGGAGCTCGGCCAGACTCTGCTGCCCGGTCGTATCGACGAGCGCGTACTGAAATACCCAGCCCAGCCCCGTTGCGTCGGGTCCCAGCTCCGTCTGGACCCCCTGGGGAAGACGCGGCAGAACCGCCGAGAGATACTCCTGGGTCCGGGAACGGGCCCAGTAGATGTCGGTTCCCTCGTTGAAGATGACATAGACAAAGGAATAGCCGAAATCGGAGAAGCCGCGAACGGTCCGGACCCCCGGAGCGCCGAGCATGGCCGATACGATCGGGTAGGTGACCTGATCCTCGAGAATATCCGGACTGCGGTCCCAGCGGGAGTAGATGATCACCTGGGTCTCGGAGAGATCCGGGATGGCGTCCAGTTGAAGATGCTTCAGGGACCACCACCCCGTGACGGCAGCTGCCGTCACGAGCAGGAAAATGATCAGCCTGTTTTTGGCGGAAAAATCAATGATTCTGTTGATCATGCGCTTGCCCGCTGTCGGAGGTGTGCATTCACGGCCGTGATCCCGAACTATCGATTGCGGGCGCAGGCTCGGTCCCGGTCTTCTCTCCGGGCATGAGCACTTCTCCCTGCGGAGCAGCCTTTGGCATGGCTCCCGGGGGGAGATATCGCTGCAACCTTGGATTTATCCTGGGAGTACGGGTCATCGGTGCCCTGGGCGCCGGTGCGCCCGGTTGGGCGCCCAACATCGGCGCCGCCTCCTGAGGTCCGGTCATGGTCATCTCCTCCGGACCGGGAAGCGCTGGCGAGTCCATATCCACCTCTGGAGTACTGCCTGGTGAGGGGGCCATCATGTCGTCTTTCATCTCGGGCAGGGGTGCAGCGTCTTTCGGCATGGACATCCGCCCTGGCATGGTTCCGGCAGTGGGGGGCTTCCCGGGCATCGCACGCGGGGGTTCTGCACCCGGCATCGGCATGGCCATCCCCTCATGTCCCCCGCGCGTGGCCTTCGTTCCCCGCGATGGGGGAGCCGCTTCCGGCAGCGGGTGGTCATGCTTCGCCGCAGCATCCCCCGAACCGGTCATCCCCGTGGTCCCCGGCCCTTTGGCCGATTTCAGGTACCGCTCCGGATCCTTGCCGAATTCATCCCTGCACTCGGGCGAGCAGAAGAAATAACCCTTATCCTTGTGTGTCCGCATGTTTCCTGCCGTTTTGGCGAGGTCTTCGTCGATGTTCATCCCGCAAACCGGGTCGCGGCCAATTCGGCCGGCGATCCCGCTGGCAGCCTGTTGCATTCGCGCTTCCGAATCGATCAGGAAATTCCCGGACACGACGATCTTTTCGCCTGCCATGAGCCCACGGACGATTTCGACCTGTTCCCCCAGCAATTGTCCCGTCTCGACAAGTCTCGGCTCGAAATAGCCGTTCCCCCGGTCGACGAAGACCGTCTTTTTCAAACCCGAATCGAGGACCGCATCGACCGGGACGAGGATGGCTGGTGGACCGCTGGCAGGAAGCTCCACGTTCACGAACATATCGGGACGCATCGCATAGCCGGGGTTGTCCGCCACGATCCGGACCTTGAGGGTGCGCGTGGCAGGGTCGAATTGGGGCAACACGGTACTGATCACTCCGTGAAGGGTCCTCTTCTGGTAGGGAAGTTCCATCTTCACCCGCAACCCCGGTCTGAAATGGGACGCCTCGGTTTCAAAGAGATCGGCCAGGATCCAGACCCGGGAGAGATCGGCAATCCGGAAGAATTCGGCCCCCCGGTCAAAGCGCAAGCCTGGAGAGACATTCCGATAGAGGACGAAGCCCGCGCTCGGCGCCCGGATTTCGACTGTTTCCGGGACTTTCTTGGTCCGTTCCATTTCTTCAATCTGGTGGGCGCTCATCCCATAGTTGAGAAGGTTCTTCCGGTAATAGTCGATTTGCGATCCCTCACCGGCCTGACCGATGGAACTGGCCGCTTCCCTGAGCTGCCGGAGCTGGCCCACGCTGTACTTGGACCCCTGAGCCACCGCCTTCGCACCCGGGGAGCCCTCCTTGCTGATGGTGATCAGGTTGAAATAGTTCTGGACCAGATTACGGTATTCCAGGGAATAGAATGTGGCCAGGAGCTCGTCTTCCTTGACCAGACTGCCGGTGGTGACGGGGAGGACCTCCTCGATCCAGCCGTTGACTGCGGCATTCACTCGGTAGACGAGCGTCTCGTCCGGAGCCACCCGCCCCAACACCCGCAGGGTGTGACTCCACGGGATTTTCTCGACCGCAGCCGTTTTGACGCCGGTCAGCTGCTGCTTCTCCGGAGCGATCCGGATCGTCCCCGGCGGGAGGGATGCCCGGAGAGCGGTTGCGCCAGCACCCTCCTGATCGGCATAGACCGGTTCGAGGGGCATGCCGCACGGGGCGATGCCCGGCTTGTCGAACTTGAGGGCCGGATTCATCGGGTCCACGTAGTGGAGGATCTTGCGTTCCGCCACCGTTCCCCTGCTACCTTGGTGGGTGACCCAGGATCCGGCAAGAAAGGAGCCAGCGGCAATCAGCAATAGAACGAGCACCCGGAGATGTATTTTTTTCATCCTCAATTTTCTGCCTGCTACGGGTTTGGCTGAGATGAGTTTCCGGATGCATCCGGCGGTTGGGCCCCTTCCTGCTTTTGCGGGGCTTTTCCTCGGAGCAGCTCTTCCTTTTTGATCCGGTCTTTGCTGGCCTCAGACATGTTGTCGATCAACTCCTGGGAGAGTTCCTTCGCCTCTTTCTGGTTCTTGATCACGCGTGGGGTCAGCAGGATGATGAGTTCCTGCCTCTTGACGTCGTCCGTCGATCCTCCGAAAAGCCAGCCGATGATGGGTATCCGGGAGAGGAACGGCACGCCGGAGCTCCCTTTGTTGGTATCCTCCCGGATGAGGCCGCCAATCACGATGGTCTGGCCGTCCTGCACCACGAGGTTCGTTGTCGCCTCGGTCTTGTTGAGGAGCAGCTGTTCGGTGCCACCCAGCGTGATTTTTTCGGAAGTGGATATTTCCTGAGAGATTTCCAGCGAAACCAGGCCGCCCTCGTTGATCCGCGGCTTGACCTTCAGGATGATGCCGATGTCCTTGTACTGATAATTCCGCTGGGGCGTAACGCCGACGGCACCGTAGGTTTCCGAGGTGAGAAGGGGAACCTGCTGCCCAACCTGGATCTTCGCGTCCCGGTTGTCGGAAACCAGGATATGCGGCGCTGCAAGCACCTTTGCCTTCGACTCCGATGCCAGTGCCGTGAGCAGCCCTCTGACGATTCCTGCGGCGTCGGTGACCAGAAAGGTGAATCCGGCCTGGGTCAGGGCCAGCGGATTGACGTTCAACGAGCCGGGATTCACACCGATGCTGGTGTCGTAGCCCGAAACGCTTCCCTTGAAAAGGGCGCCCAGGCCCAAACTGAGATTGTCCGTCAGCGATACCGAGGCAATCATCCCCTCAATGACGACCTGCCGGGGGACGATGTCGATCTGCTCGATGGTTTTCACAATGATCTCATAGTCCTCCGGAGTGGAGAGAACGATGACGGTGTTGGTGATCTCGTCTGAAATTATCTTCGTGATGTCGGAAAGGAGCGCTTCCGTGCCGACCGGCTGCGTCGAAGCCTGTTGCAGGGATGGACCGCCCGACCCGGGTCCTGTCGGGAGCGCTGCAGAAGAGCCCTCCATGCCTGTCTTGGCGGGAGCGGATCCGGTTGAGCGCTCCAGGGTCACCCCCTTGCCCCCCGTAAAGATCTGCTGCAACAAAACGGCGATATCCTTGGCCTTGCTGTTCTGAACCTGATAGACATTTACTTGCGGTTTCCGTTTCTTCAGCTTCTCGTTGTCGAACACCTCGATCAGCTTGAGCAGCCGCTTTACGCTGGCATCGGTATCAACGATGATGATCTGGTTGCTCTTGGGCACGTCGATGAGAACGGCGTTGCTCGAAGCAAAGGGGGTGATCAGTTTCAGGACGTCGGAGGATTGGACGTCGATGATCGGCACCACCTGGAGCAGCGCTTTGCCCTTCGCCTCGATCTTTGCCGGATCGCGGCCGAAGCTGACAGGCGACGGCTCCTTGGCGATGTCGCTGATAGGGACGATTCTGTAGAGGTGATTCTCCTCGACAATCCCGATTCCGTTCAATCGGAGAATGACCTCCATCAGGGGCAGAACCTGCTCGGCAGGCACCGGGGCGACAGCCCGGAAAGTCACCCTTCCCTTGACGCGGGGATCGATAACATAGTTGACTTTCAGGATTTCGCCGAAGACGGTTTGGATGATCGAATAGACGTCGGCGTCGTCAAAATTGAGGGCGAACTGGCCTCGGTGTGATACGACAGGTGACGCCGTACCCCCTCTGGACAACGCGGGTGCGGGAGGGGGTTGGGGCGGCGCCGGTTCGAAACCGGCCTCGACGGCCGATGGCTCCGGCGCTTCTCCCTGCGCCGGGCATAAGGTCTCGATGCCCTTGATCGGCAGGAGCGAGCTCACCATCAGGCAGAGAAGAAAGCAGCCGAGGTGCGGCGGAAAGAAGGCGCTTGGCTTCGACGACATACCCCTCCTGAAGTGCATCATTTCCAGCTCACGACGTCCTGGTCTTCTCCCTCTCCACCGACGGCGCCATCCCGGCCATAGGAAAAGATGTCGTACTCCCCATGGGTGCCGGGATACTGGTAATGGTAGGGTTTGCCCCACGGATCCACCGGCATATCCTTCTTGAGGTAGGGGCCTTCCCAGTTGTCGGCACCGGGATTGACCATCAGGGCATTGAGGCCTTCCTGCGTGGTCGGATACCGTCCCACGTCAAGCCGGAAGTGATCCAGCGCCTGCCCCAGGAGTTCGATCTGCGCCTTGGCTGCCGACTGTTTGCCTTTGCCCAGCTTCGGGAAAAGGCGAGGCCCCACAAGGGCGGCAATGAGCGCGAGAATCACCATGACGACGAGCATCTCGACCAGGGTGAAACCCCGCTGGCCAGGTTGGCGATGATTCAATAGCCGGATCGTCATTCTACGACACCCATTCCAGGAATTGTCCTTCCGTGATTCCAAACCAGAGGCGGTCCTTAAAAGAAAATATCATCATTTTAATCAGTTCCGATTCGTGAGTGAACTATAGCGGGACCGGCGGGAAAAAGAAATGGCAGTTCATGATAAGCCGAATCATAGGTCAAAACTACCAATCTGGGAGCCCTGGGGAAGGCCTCCATTGTACCAAGGTCCAATGGACTGTGGGCGATAGAGATGTAAGCTGGAACCGCCCAAAGAGATCATCGACCCAATTTTGGAGAACCCGGGATGGGTCGACCTGGCGGAGATCTCAAGAGAAACAGGAGGAGCACCCGGTAGCCGGAAGATTTGAAAATAATGGATTTCTAAAGATAATTATGATAGCAGATCTGGTAAATTAAGGACGATCCATCGGATTGAATGATGCTGCGGGTAAATGAATGCTGACCATCAAACGCTTTGTCCATTCTGTCTTCGTTGCCGCATTGTGCATCCTTTTCCTCGGTGCGGGCCTTGCCGGCACATCAATTTCGGCGGACAAATCGTTCGATCAGCATACCCACCCCTATGCCGACGCAGAAATCACCATCCAGATCATACCTTCCATCAATCAGACTTTCGGGTATGATCTCCTTTTATATGGGAAGCCGTGGGTTCATCAGCCCTGTATCCCGGGATTGCCGGGGAATGAAGGTTTCACCACCCGGGAACGAGCGCAGACGGTGGCAGAATTCGTACTAAAGAAGATCAGAAACAACGAGATGCCGCCCACAGTGACCATCGAGGATTTGAATAGCATGGGCGTATTGAAATGAAGGTTCGCTTACGGAAAGGCAAGAGCTCACAAGAAAGGGCATGGGGGTACTTATGAAAAGATACATGATCATCTTCATGGCGGTGCTTTGCAGTATCCTTGGCGTCCAGCCGCTTTTCGCAGCCGCCAATACCTGGACGGCGAAGACCGATTTTCAGGGGACAGCACGAATGGCAGCCGTCGCCTTCTCCATCGGCACCAAGGGCTATGTCGGGACGGGGTACGATGGTGCCTATAAGAGTGATTTCTGGGAGTTCGACCCTGCCACCAACACCTGGTCGCAGAAGGCCAATTTCGGAGGGGCTGCGCGAGATCATGCCGTAGGCTTCTCCATCGGCACCAAGGGCTACGTGGGAACAGGATGGGATGGTTCAGCCGTCAAAAATGACTTCTGGGAGTACGATCCTGCCGGCAATACCTGGGCAGAGAAGGCACCTTTCGGAGGGACGGCACGAATGTCCGCTGTCGGCTTCTCCATCGGGGCCAAGGGCTACGTCGGGACGGGAGAATATCTTGATGAAAGTGAGCATAGGTTATTCGTAAAAGATCTCTGGGAGTACGACCCGGTCGGCGATACCTGGACGGGGAAGGCCCCTTTCGGAGGGACGGCGCGGAGTTTGGCCGTCGGCTTCTCCATCGGGAGTAAGGGCTACATCGGCACGGGAGACGATGATTCGCCATATCGAAAAGACTTTTGGGAGTTCGACCCCATTGGCAATGCCTGGACAGAGAAGGCGGTTTTCGGGGGGGCAGCGCGATATTCCGCCGTAGGCTTCTCCATCGGCACCACGGGCTACGTCGGCACGGGCTACATCGGCACGGGAGAAGATGGTAAGCCGTTATTCGGGAAAGACTTCTGGGGGTATGACCCTGCGGCCAATAGCTGGACCCAGAGGGCCGATTTCGGGGAGACAATGCGAGCCGCAGCCGTTGGCTTTTCCATCGGGAACAAAGGCTACATCGGGACGGGGATTGAACAGGATGGCTCGTCGCTGAGGAAAGACGTCGGGGAGTACGACCCATCGGCGAATCTGTATGCCAGTTTTGTGGGAGATGGCCTCTACCGATGGGATGGCAGCGCATGGTCCCAGATTAATTCAAATATTCCGACAAGTATAGTGGCTTCAGGTTCGTTACTTTATGGGACTTTCACGGGTAAAGGTCTCTACAAATGGGATGACGGCGTATGGTCCAAGATCAACTCAAATATTCCGACGAGCATGGTGGCTTCCGGATCGATGCTGTATGGGACTTTCACGGGTAAGGGTCTCTACAAATGGGATGGCAGCGTATGGTCCAAGATCAACTCAAATATTCCGACGAGCATGGTGGCTTCGGGAACGTTACTTTATGGGACCTTCACGGGTAGGGGTCTCTATAAATGGGATGGCAGTACATGGTCCCAGATCAACTCAAATGTTCCGACAAGTATAGTGGCATCAGGTTCGTTACTTTATGGGACTTTCACGGGTAAGGGTCTCTACAAATGGGATGGCAACGCATGGGCTAAACTGAATTCAAATATTCCGGCCGAGATGGTGGCAACAGATTCGGTACTGTACGCCGATTATGGAGCGTCCGGACTTTTGAAATGGGAAAACGACGCATGGACTTCGCTTTCAACGGCGGACCCGTCCATGATCGTGGTAGGCCTCTGATTCATGAGGCCTCTTTCAAAAAGTTCATCACAAAAATCCGTCAACCCCCTCGTCGGGGAAGGAGGTGCTGGGACATATTAATTTTGACCCCGAACGCATTCTGGGCTATATAGCGCAAAAAAAGAGGTGAACGGGTGGACATGGAAAAGAATCCCCGGCTTCTCCATCTTGCTTTGCACACCATGGCGGTTCTTGCGCTCCTGACCGGATTGGTATGGCCGGCCCACGCGTTTGACGCGGAAGTGACGCGCGAGACGTTGAAGGGACTGCCGGGATTCTACATTCTGATCGAGGAGTTGAATCCGAACATAGCGAAATATGCCAGCGTCCAGAAGAATCACATCTCCACGCAGACCTTGAAAAGCCAGGTGGAAAATCGTCTTCGGGCCGCCGGCATCCGGGTCCTTTCCTGGGACGAGATGATCAAGACGCCGGAGAGGCCGATCCTGTATGTTTCTGTCAATACTCACGAATACGAAAAGTTCTGGTATGCCTACAATATCCTCGTAGAGGTTCGGCAGTTGGTGACCCTGGCGGGCCAGCCGGGCAAGACGATCAGCGGAGCCACATGGTCGATGAACATGACCGGTGTGATGAATATCGGCCAGCTCCGGACGCTCTATGACAACCTCGGGACGCTGCTTGCGGGGTTTGTGGAAGCGCACAAGAAGGCGAATGGATAACCGGAAGTCGATGAGATCGCTTCGTGGGGCTCGCAGGGACCGAAGGGACGCAAGTCCCTGTTTTGTTATAGGGCTATTCTTGCTGATCCTGCTCCTGACTGGAAACGCAGCAGCGGCGGATGAGCCGTTCGACGGGCCATCGAACTGGGGCGCGACCGGGCTGATGGAGATCCCCACCGCTCGGGTGATGCGGGAGGGGCGGTTTCGTTTCGGCATCGGCCAGGCCAATCCGTACCGCTATTACACTTTTGCGATCTCTCCGCTCAAAGGCCTGGAGATCGACGGGCGGATCACCGAGGTGATCGGCGTGCCCGCACTGCTCTCGGGGTACGGCGATTTCAAGGACAAGGCCGTCGATCTGAAGTATCAGGTTATTCCCGAGGGAAAATGGTGGCCGGCCGTCGCCATCGGGATCATGGACCCGCACGGGACGCGGATCTATCCAGGCCAGTACATTGTGGCCAGCAAGCAGATCTATCCGTTCGATTTCACGATCGGCTTCGGCAACGGGCGCTTCGGGAAGCGGCCGCTCGCCGCCAAGGGAGAAGGGTTCGCGGCCGAGATATTAGACGACAATGCCTCCTGGCGGCGGGACGGGCAGTTCTTCTGGGGGGTGCAGTTCGCCCTGACGGAGGAGATTCTGCTGATGGCGGAGTACAGCCCGATCCGCTATGAGGCGCAGACCCACGACCCGGCGCAGAAGAGATATTTCACCGAGCCTGTGCCGTCCCCATACAACTTCGGCATCCGCTGGCGCCCCTGGAACTGGCTGGAGGCCGATCTGAGCTGGCAGCGGGGCGACCAGATCGGCGTCAACCTGAGCGCCGCCTTTGACCTGGGCGTTCCGCTGATCCCGCTCTACGACCGTCCCTACAAGGAGAGGCCGGAGTACCGGCTGAACCCGGTCGAGGAGCGGATCGCCCGGGGGCTGCAGGAGACCGGCTTCAGCGACATCCTCGTGCGGAAGGACGGGGACAGGCTTGCAGTGGAGGCCCGGAACGACAAGTACTACTACACGCCGCGGGCGCTCTCGGTGATGCTCCGGGTCGTGTCCGAGTTCGCTCCCACCGAGGTGCACGAGATCCGCCTGATCGTCACGGAAAACGGGATTCCTGTCGTGGCTTTCTCGACCACGCGGGAGGACGCCGGCCTTTTTCTCTCGGAGAAGATCACGGCCAGAGAGTTCCTCCGCCTGAACGGGGAGGGCTCGCCGTTCCAAACCGATATTTTCACGGGAATGACAGGGAAGAAGTTCAACCGGGAGTGGTGGGATTACAAGATTTTGCCGGCATTCAGGATGTTCCTCAACGATCCTTCGGGGTTCTTCAAGTACCGGCTCGGGGTGCGCGGTGAGGTGAGCGTCTACCCCTGGCGCGGGGCGACCTTTCTGACGGGGCTCGAGTGGTACCCCTTGAACAACGTCTCCTCCTCAAACATCCCTTCGGCGGAGGCGGTGCGGTCGGATATCGCGCTCTACCAGGAAAACAAGGAGGTGCTGGGGTCGCTCCTGCTTCAGCAGATCGAAAAGTTCCCCTGGCAGATCCATGGCCGTGCGGCGGCGGGGATTCTGGAGGTCCAGTTTGCTGGGATCGATCTGGAGGTGGCGCGCCCCTTCTTCGGCGGGCGGCTGATGCTGGGCCTCTCCGGCAGCATCGTGAAGAAGCGTGATCCGGACAGTCTGCTCGGGCTCAAGGAGAACGGCTTGAAGAGCCATTACGAGACGGCTTTCCTGAACACGCGCCTGAACATCCCGGAGATGGAGGCGGCGGTTGACCTGAAGACGGGGCAGTTCCTGGCCGGCGACCGGGGAACGGTGCTGACGCTGTCGAAATTCTTCAACGGCGTCGTGCTTTCGGCCTGGTACAGCGCGACGAATACGGACGGCTTCACGGACCCTTTCAACCGGGGCTACCACGACAAGGGGGTCGCGATTTCGCTCCCGTTGCGCCTTTTCAGCCGGACCGATTCCCGGACCGTGTACAGCTTCGGCATCTCCCCGTGGACGCGCGATGTCGCCCAGGATATCGAGCATTTCACCACGCTCTTCGACTACATGGGGCGGAACACCGAGATCTACCTCAAGAAAGATGCCGTCTCCCGCGATGGAAGAGGCGCCGGCCTGAGATAACCCCTCTATCTCCTTTCACCGCGCGTGGAGATGACCACGACCTCGAGCGGGATCTGCTTTCCGGAAAGGGCCATCGCCTTCCGGACGATCGCGGGCAGCCCCTGACAGCAGGGGACTTCCATCACCGCGACGGTGACGCTTTTGATCCCGGCTGTCTCGAAGATGGCGGTGAATTTCTCCACGTACGCCTCCGCGTCGTCGAACTTCGGGCAGCCCATGAGCACGGTCTTGCCCCGGAGAAGATCCTCATGGAAACGGGCATAGGCGACGGGGGTGCAGTCCGCGGCCACGAGCAGATCGGCCCCCTTCAGAAAAGGTGCCGAGGGGGGGACCAGGCGGATCTGGACCGGCCAGTGGCGAAGGGCCGAGGCGGCGGACCCGGGATTCAGGACCGGAATGTTCGCCCGGTCGCAGGCGGTCTGCGGGGCAAAGCTCTGGAGCTGCGCGGACGGGCAGCCGCAGGGCAGCGTTCCTCCGGTTGCGCCCTCTTCGGAGGTACGCTCGCGAAGCGGACCGCGCTCTTTACGGACGAGCTCTTTTGCCGCCGCTTCATCGAAAGGCTCCGCCTCCGCGTCGATTACCGCAAGCGCGCCCCGCGGGCATTCCCCGAGGCAGGCGCCCAGGCCGTCGCAGTACTTCTCGGCCACGAGCCGGGCCTTGCCGTCCACGACCCGGATCGCCCCCTCGGCGCAAGAGGGGACGCAGAGCCCGCAGCCGTCACATTTCTCCTCGTCGATCCGGATGATCTTTCTGGTGCTTTTCATGATGAACCTCCTTGTGATGCCATTCCTCAGGCTGAATTCCCTATCTGTTGATTCTCTGATCTCACGTCATGATAAAAAGCGCTTTGACATAAGTCAAAGAGACATGTAATTAATCAGCGAATTTTTGCGAAAGGGCGAATGGCCGCGATCGGATGAAAACAGACGCCATCGGTCAATTGGCAGGGATCTCTCTTTTCGCCGGTCTTTCCCGGGCGCAGTACGAGGCGCTCGGCCGGATCGGCGTGCGCCGTTCCTTCCGGAAGGGGGAGCGGATCTTCTCCGAAGGGGACGACGGGATCGGCTTCTATGCGGTCCTCTCGGGCCGCGTGAAGATCTCCAAGGTCTCCCCGGACGGCAAGGAGCAGATCCTGCACCTCTTCGGGCCGGGAGAATCCTTCGGCGAGGTTTCCGTTTTCACCGGGCAGGGATTTCCGGCAGATGCCGCTGCGACCCTTCCGGCGACCGTCGTTTTCTTTCCGCGCGCGGCTTTCAGCGGCCTTATCCGGTCCGACCCCGCCCTTGCCCTGAACATGCTCGCACAGCTGTCGCAGCGGTTGCGCCAGTTTGCCGGGCTGATCGAAGATCTGTCGCTCAAGGAGGTACCGGGAAGGCTGGCAAAATACCTGCTCTACCTGAGTGAATGCAAAGAGGGTCGCGCGACGGCACTGGATGTGTCGAAGGGCCAGCTCGCGGCCCTCCTGGGGACGATCCCGGAGACCCTCTCCCGGATCCTGGCGAAGATGAACCGTCAGGGGCTGATCCGCTCCCGGGGGGCGCAGATCGCCATCCTGGATCGACGCGGACTGGAGGAGATCGCAGAGGGGGGAAAGCTGCCCTGAGCGCCTGCCATGGTTCGACAGGCTCACCATGACAGGTGGTGTCACCCCGGGCTTGTCGAGGGGAAGGGTGGCGGGATAGCCTGGGGGGAGCGGTTCCCCTTTTTGGAGGTGAGAAGGTGGATGTGATCGATCTGAAAAGCAGGGAGGTGTTCAGCCATGAGGGGCGCGGCGTCGCGGCGCTCGTGGAGGAGCCGAATTTGAAGATCCGCCAAGTCGGACTCGAACCGGGCAAGGAGGTTCCCATGCACACGGCCGATGCGACGGTGACCCTCCAGGTGGTCCGCGGCGAGGGGCTCTTCACTGCGGACGGGGAGAGCATCCGGATGGGGCCGGGCAAGCTCCTCCGGATCCCCGAGGGCGCCTCGATGGGCATCCGGAACGAATCGGCGGCCCCTCTGGTCTTCCTCGTGATCAAGACGCCGCATGAGGAGAGCCCCGCCCCGGGATCCGCACTGTCTGCGAAAACGGGAAGCTTCGTCAATCTGATCGATTTCGCGCCGCCGAAACCCGGAAAGGAGGATGCCTTCCTGGAGTGGTTCCACGACTCCAGCCAGGTATTTGCCAGGCATCCCGGATTCATCTCCCGGACGCTCCTCGGACCGATCGAGGGCGGCAGCCGTTACGCCGCGGTGGTCGAGCACGAATCGAAAGAGACCTTCATGGACATGCAGCTTTCCGACGACCGGGAAGAGCTCTTCAGGCGCGTGGAGCCCCTCGTCCTTGGCCCGTCCACGCCGCACTTCTACGAGACGCTCCTCTCCTATCGGAAAAAATAGGATGGCCTCAACCCGAGACCGCGTCCCGCTTCTCTGACCGCCGGTCATCCAGAGCTTGTCGAAGGGCCCGTTATGTGATAGGGTTCCGGCGACGAAAAACCCGGCCCGATCCAGGGCAATAACCTGAGACCTTTGAAAATCGTGATCCCACAGCGCCCCGGATCCCTTTCGATCGAAAGGACTCCAGTGCGCGCTTCCCGGATCCGATTCCCAAGTTACATCAAGGCCTCAACCTGACGAATGTTGAATCACAGCCCGCTGGGCAGACTGTTTGCCGGCAAGGAGACCGTCTGTTCTTTGATTGCACCCCTGATCCCCGCCTCCAGGGCGGGGATCAGGGGATGCGTTCCCGCTCAACAACCTGCGAAGGAGAGATCATGGACGTTGCCAAGCTGATCCGGAAGGCGAAAGCGGAAGGACGGACCGCCCTGACCGAGGCGGAATCCAAGGAGGTTCTCGGGCAGTTCGGTGTGCCCGTCGTGGCGGAGTCCATCGCGGCCACGCCGGCAGACGCGGTCGCGAAGGCACGGGCGATCGGTTTTCCCGTGGTCCTGAAGGGGCTCGGAACAAGGCTGACGCACAAGACGGAACGGGGGCTCGTCCGGCTGAATCTCAAGGATGAAGGCGATGTCCGGAAGGCGGCGGCGGAGGTGGCCGCGTCCGCGGGGGCGGACCTGGAGGGATATCTGCTCCAGCCGATGCTCTCCGGCCGCAGGGAGTTCGTTGCCGGCCTCTTCCACGACGCGCAGTTCGGGCCGGTCGTTATGTTCGGCCTGGGCGGCATCTTCACCGAGGCCTTGAACGACGTGGTCTTCCGGATTGCGCCTGTCGATGAAGAAGAAGCCTCGCGGATGATCGATGAACTCCGCTCGCGTAATCTCCTCGGGCCGTTCCGCGGTGAGCGTGCGGCGGGGCGGGAGCGGCTCATCCGAACGTTGACGGGTCTCTCCCGGGTCGGCCTGGAGCTTCCGGACGTCACCGAGGTGGACATCAATCCCTTGCTGCTCTCCCCGGACGGACAGGTGACGGCGGTGGACGCCCTGATCATCCTGGGCGAGCGCCCCGCGGCGCAGGCGCCCCGTCTGCCGGTCGACCCGGTCGCCATCGGGAAGTTCTTCTACCCCCGCTCCATCGCCTTTGTCGGCGCCTCCGGGACGTTCGGCAAGTGGGGCTACATGCTCTTCTGCAACGTGGCGGCAGGCGGGTTCAAGGGGCCGATCTACCTCGTCAACGCCAAGGGGACCGAGATTGCCGGCCGGCAGACCTTCAAGTCGGTCGGGCAGATTCCGGGGCCCGTCGATCTGGCCGTCGTCACCATTCCCGCGGCGAGCGTCCTCGACCTGATGCCCCAGCTCCAGGCGAAGGGGATCAAGAACATGCTCCTGATCACCTCCGGATTTGCCGAAACGGGTGCCGAGGGGCGCCGCCTGGAGCAGGAACTCGTCGCCAAGGCCAGGGAGGCGGGCATCCTCATTCTCGGCCCCAACACGATGGGGATCTGCAATCCCCACGGCGACCTCTTCTGCTGCGGCTCGAACGTCCAGCCGAAACCCGGGAGCACCACGCTCGTCTCCCAGTCGGGGAACCTCGGGGTGCAGCTCCTCGGCTTCGCCGAGCACGAGGGGATCGGCATCCGCGCCTTCGGAGGGTCGGGCAACGAGGCGATGATCACGATCGAGGATTACATGGAGGCCTTCGAGGTCGACGAGTTGACGCAGACGGTCGTCCTCTACCTGGAAAGCATCAAGAACGGCCGGCGCTTCTTCGAGGCCGCCCGTCGCGTCGGAAAGAAGAAGCCCGTGGTCATGCTCAAAGGGGGGCGCACGCAGGCCGGGAACCGCGCCGCGGCGAGCCATACCGGAGCGCTCGCCTCCAATCTCCGGGTCTTTGACGCGGCCGTCCGGCAGGCGGGGATCGTCATCGCGGAGCAGCCGATGGATCTCCTGGACCTCTCCGCGGCATTCTCCTCCCTTCCCCTGCCCCGCGGCAACCGCGTCGCGATCATGACCCTGGGCGGCGGTTGGGGGGTCGTCGCCTCAGACCTCTGTATCGAAAACGGTCTGACCATCCCCGACCTCTCGCAGGAGCTCGTCGCGGCAATCGATGGGATCCTTCCCCCCTACTGGAGCCGTTCCAACCCTATCGACCTGGTCGGTGAATTCGGCCCCAAGATTCCGATGCAGGTCATGGAGGAGCTGGTGAAGTGGGAGGGGTGCGATGCCGTGATCCACCTGGGAATCGTCGGACGGCTCACCTTCCTCAAACAGATGATCCGCTCCATCCTGAAGGTCGATCCGGCCATGGACCGAAAGTTCCTCGATGCCGTACCGGCGGCGCTCGTCGAGTTCGAAACCCGGTACACGGTCCATATGGTTCATCTCATCGAGAAATATGGCAAGCCGATCCTCGGCGTGAACCTGCTTCCCGAAGAGAACGCCCGCACCATCCTGGACGTCGAGGGAAGCCGGTTCAAGGGGGTCTCCTTCCTCACGCCGGAGCGGGCCGTGAAGGCGCTGGCCCGGATGAACGCCTACCGCGCCTGGCGGGAGAAATAGTATAGTAAATGGGGTCAGAGTACTATTTTCCACGACTCCCCACCCTTGCCCTCGCCGTTGCGGGGGAGCAACTTGGCTGAGACAGGCCTTGCCGACTCCCGGGGGAATGTTGCGTGATTACAAACCCTGCCGACCGGATTCCCTCCCGTGTGAGAAAGAAGACTTCTTCCCTATCCTGCCGGTGTCCGTGGCCGGATTTCCCCTTTCATGCGGGAGAAGGATTAAAGGGAGGGGATAAAATAGTACTCTGACCCCATTTACCCGTAAAGGGAGTCGAGAAGTTCCGCGTATTTTCGGGCGATTTCGCGGCGGCGGATCTTCAGCGTCGGCGTCAGTTCGCCAGCGGCTTCGGTGAAATCGGAAGGCAGAATCGCGAAGCGCCTGATCGCCTCGTAGGGGGCGAGGCGTGCATTCACCGCGGCGATCCATTCCTCAACGCTGCGCCGGACGGCCGGATGCGCCGCGAGAGCTGCCGACGACGCCTCCACGATCCCCTCACGCGCGGCCCAATCGCGGATCTCCATTCCGTCGAGCGTGATGAGCGCGGTCAGATGACTCCTCCCGTCTCCGTGGACCATGACGTTGCCGATGATCGGCAAAGCCTTGATCAGGGTTTCGATGTTCTGCGGGGCGATGTTCTTGCCCCCCGCGGTGACGATGATATCCTTCTTTCGATCCGTGATCCGGATGAAGCCGTCCCGGTCGATCTCCGCGATGTCGCCCGAGTGGAACCAGCCGTCGGCGTCGATCGCGAGTGTCGTCGCCTCGGGATCCCGGTAATATCCCCGGAACAGACCCTGCCCGCGGAGGAGGAGCTCATTTCCCGCCCCCAGCCTGGCCTCGACCCCTTCGATGAGTCGGCCGACCGTGCCGAATCTGAACTCATCCGGCCGGTTGACCGAGACGGGGGCCACGGTCTCGGTGAGGCCGTAGCCCTCCAGAATCAACAACCCCGACGCATAGAAGAATTCGAGGAGCTCCAGTGGCATCGGGGCGCCGCCGCAGACCAGGTGTTTCACCCGCCCGCCGAAGACCTCGCGGATAGGCCGGAAGACGAGCCGATCGGCCAGGGTGTGCCGGAGGGCGAGGGTAACCGGCATCCTTTTCTTCTCTTTCCGGTACGGCGACGCAAGGCTGCCGACCCGCATGGCCCAGGCGAAGATCCGCTGTCTGAGCGGCGAGGCCTCGGCGACCTTCTGCATGATCCGCGCGTGGATTTTCTCGAAGATCCGGGGGACGCCCACCTGGATCGTGGGCTTCAGTTCGCGAAAGTTGTCGATCAGTTTTTCGATGCTCTCGGCATAGACACCGCGGACCTCCGCGTGCAGCACGGCATAGACGGTCAGGCGCTGCAGCATGTGGGTGAGCGGGAGGTAGGCGATCCCGAAGTCGTCCCGGTTGAGGTTCTGCGTCGTGACCGCGTTGATGGCGGTAAAGTAGAGGTTCGCGTGGGTGATCATGGCCCCCTTCGGCGGCCCCGTCGTACCGGAGGTGTAGGCGATCGTCGCCAGGTCGTCGGGCGCGACCGCACGCCACGTTTCGTCGAAGCGCCCCGGTTCCCGCAGGTCCAACTCACGGCCGAGACGCAGGAGCTCCGTGGATAGAATTGCCCCGTCGGGAAGGCGCTCCCGCTTCGTTTCGAAGAGAACCATCCGTTCGGGGAGTCCGGTCTTCCGCCGGATCTCCTCCATCCGTCCGAGCAGTTCGTCATTCTCGACGAAGAGCAGCCGGCAGCCGCTATGGACGAGGATGTGCTCCATCTCGGCCACGCTCGCCGTCGGATAGATCCCGACGGTGATCCCGCCGGAGCAGAGCACGGCGAAATCCGCGTCGGACCATTCGTACCGGGTCCGGCTGACGATCCCGACGCGGTTCCCCTTGCGGATCCCGCAGGAGACAAGCCCCATGGTCAGGGCGCGGAGACCGGCATACGCCTCGGCCCAGGTGGTGGGCTTCCAGACGCCGTCCTGTTTGCTCACCCTGAGGACCCGGTCGCCGAGGCGATGGGCCTGGTGCATGAACATCCCGGGCACGGTCGGGGGATCGTAGAGCGGTTGGGGTTTATCTTGCATGCATGCATCCTCGTAGGGTCAGGAACGGAAAGCGGCAGCGGAAAGGCCATCCCGGCGAAGCGGGCGAGGCAGCCGATTCCGGGTCGGAGCCTGTGGGGTCCGGCCAAGCCGCTGCCCACGGGCGACAGGGTTCATGTCCCGATGATCGACAGCCGCTGTTCAGCGCGGAGTCTAACAGGAGGCAAAGCCTATTTCAAGGCGCATATCCGGAAGGAGAATAGACCCGCCAAACGTTGACAAACGGCGGATGGCGGATATAATGGCGCTCATCCGTTTAACGAAGGAGAAATGTCATGCCCCTGTTCGATTATCGCTGCAAGAAATGTGGACGCACCGACGAGTACATTGTCAAAACAGGTCAGGTCGAGGGTCCGGAATGCAAGCATTGCGGGAGCAAGGCGTTGACGAAGCTGATGGGTGTTCCGAATGTCAACGCAAATCCGAACCACAAGGAGCCGCCGCACCACACCTACCCGCGCAACCCGGTCTATGATTGAAGGACCTCAGGCCGCGATCGGGCTGCGGGGTCATGAGACTCCCTGGCATCGATTTCCCGGGCAATGGGAAACCGTGCAACCTCTGTCCGGGCATCCGCCTATCCATGGAGAGTGACCGTCGATGATCACCGTTGCGCTTTCCGGCGGGGCCGGTCCCCGGGAGAGGGAGATCGCGTTAGCGCTTCTCCGGGATCCCCTGATCCGGAAGGTCGTTCTGCTCGACCACGGAGATGGATCGCCGCTGCCGGCCCGCTGTGAGAGGCTGGCCTGCCCTGATCCGGGCGATGGCGGAAGCTGGAATGCCCTTCTGGCCGGGTTGACCACGCGCCATCTGCTCTACGTTTCACGCCCGGGCGTCCGGCAGGATCCCCGCGGGTTGACCCGACTGCTGGCCGTGGCCGAAGAGACCGGGTCGGGGATGGTCTATGCCGACTATGCAGAGCAAGACGGCGACACCCTCCGGGAGCACCCGGTCAACGACCATCAGCCGGGAAGCCTGCGCGACGGCTTCGATTTCGGCCCCCTGATCCTGATTTCAACGGACGCCGCCCGGGGGGCGCTCAGGAAATACGGCGAGATTCCGCCCTGGCGGTGGGCGGGCTGGTACGATCTCCGCCTGAAACTCTCGACCGACCGTGCACCCCTCCATCTCCCGGAGCGCCTCTGCATCGTGGAGGGAACCGCCGGGCCGGGGGCGGGCCAGTTCGCCTACGTGGACCCGCGGAACCGGCCGTACCAGGAAGAGATGGAAGCCGCGGCCACGGCGCACCTGAAAAGGATCGGGGCCTGGCTCGCACCGGTATTCCGGGAGGTTCCGCTTTCGGACCACCCCTTTCCCGTCGAGGCGAGCGTCGTCATTCCGGTCCGGAACCGGGTCCGGACCGTGGCGGATGCCGCGGAAAGCGCCCTCGCACAGCAGGCCGATTTCCCCTTCAACGTGATCGTCGTGGACAACCATTCCGAGGACGGCACCACGGGACTCCTCGCGGATCTCGCCCGCCGGCATCCGCGGTTGAGGCATCTGGTCCCCGAACGCCGCGACCTCTCGATCGGCGGCTGCTGGAACGAGGCTCTCTTTTCCGAGGCCTGCGGCCGTTATGCCGTTCAGCTCGATTCGGACGATCTCTACCGGAGCGACGATGTGCTCGGGCGCCTCGTCGACCTCCTGCGGGGCGGAAACTGCGCCATGGCCGTCGGCTCCTACACCGTCGTCGACCGGGAACTCCACGAGATTCCGCCGGGCCTGGTCGACCATCGGGAGTGGACGGAAGAAAACGGGCGGAACAACGCGCTTCGGATCAACGGCCTGGGGGCGCCCCGGGCCTTCGACACGGCGATCCTGCGCGGGATCGGGTTTCCCAACGTCGGCTACGGGGAGGATTACGCGGTTGCCCTTCGTATTTCCCGGGAATACCGGATCGGCCGGATCTACGACAGCCTTTACCTGTGCCGGCGCTGGGAGGGGAACACCGATGCGCGGCTCACCGTCGAGCAGGCGAACCGTCACGACGCCTACAAGGACCGGCTGCGGACCATTGAAATTCGCGCGCGCCAGAAGCTGAACGGGGTGAGTGATTCGCATGAGGAGTCGATCCCGTTGAAATAAACGCGAGAAAAGGAGGAAGTCCATGTACACCGTGATCGCCACGCTGAAGGTTCGCGAAGGGAAAATGGATGATGCCGTCCAGGTGTTGAAGGAAGATGTCCCGAAACTGATGAAGAACGAGCCGGGATGCCTGGCCTATATCCCGCACCTGGTGAAGGGCGAAGGAAACGGCACGACCCTCGTGATCTACGAGAAATACGCGGATAAGGATGCACTGAAGCTGCATTCTGCGAACCTGGGCGCCTCGATGGGCAGGCTCCTTGCGCTTCTCGATCCGCAGATGGACATTAAGACTTGCACGGAAATCCTCTGACAGGGGAATGAACCGGCGACTCGCACTCCTGAAGGAAGGCATGGCCGCATCGTGGCCCATCTGCCTGGGGTATGTGCCCATCGGCCTCGCCTTCGGCGTCCTGGCCCATAATGCGGGGCTGACGCCTCTGGAAATCGGCCTGATGTCGCTTTTCGTCTATGCGGGAAGCGCGCAGTTCATCGCGGTTTCCATGATCAGCAGCGGCGCCGCCGCGCTTCCGATCATCCTGACGACCTTCACCGTCAATCTCCGTCACCTGCTGATGAGTTCGGCGCTGGCTCTCCATCTTCGGCATCTGGGCGTCGGCCGGCTCTCCCTCTACGCCTACGGGGTGACCGACGAGAGTTTCGCCGTCAACATCATCCGCTTCCGGGAGGGACGGCGTGATTGGACGAGCGCCCTGGCCCTCAACCAGACCGCAAACCTCGTCTGGATCGCGAGCACCGTCCTCGGGGGCTATGGCGGGCAGTTCATCCCCGCCGGGGCCTTCGGGATCGACTATGCGCTTCCCGCCATGTTCATCTGTCTGCTGGTCTTCCAGATCCGGGGCGGCCTTTACGTCCGGGTCGCCGCCTGCTCGGGATTGCTGGCCGTTGCTTTCTCGCTTCTCTTTCCGGGCAATGCCTACATCGTGATGGCGGCGGCCGCCGGGGCGACGTTCGGACTCTGGCTGCGGAGGCGGCGCGGCCGGGAGAATGAAGAGAGCGGGGAGGCATCATGAAGACCGGCTACCTGTGGCTCGTGTTCGGCATGGGGATCGTGACCTATCTGCCCCGCTTTCTCCCCCTGGTTTTTCTTTCCCGCCGCGGCCTGCCACTCTGGATGCGGCAGTGGTTGGATTTCATTCCCGTTGCGGTCCTGAGCGCCCTGATCCTGCCCGCCCTGGTGACGACAGGAGAGCCCCGTCAGCTCGACCTTCTCCAGCCGGCCTTGTGGGTTTCGATCCCGACGCTGATCTTTGCCTGGAAGAGCCGTTCCTTGGCAGGCACCGTCATCGTCGGGATGGCTCTCTTCTGGACGGCCGGAAAAATCTTTCCGTAAAATCGGCCGGATCGCCGCATGGGATCTGCCGCGTTGCACGGATGCCTTCCCATCCGAAAAAATCGCTCAAGAATCCCGTGAAAGATGACGATAGCATGGTTAGAGCTGGAGGAAGACCGACAGTGCTGAAGATGATTCTGCGCCCCCAGGATCCCGATCCTGGAGCCGTTTTGGGAAGAAAGGTAACACCGATGACGTTGTGCCAGGCGGAGGCGCTTCTGGGTGAAGATGTCGTGATCGGCCGGGCGACCACCTGGAAGATGTCGGCCTACCTCTGCCGTAAGGCAGGCCGATGCAATCCCGAGGAATACTGGGCTTACGCCGTATGGGACCCAGTGAAACGGGATTGGACCGAGCCGACATTGGTATTTCGCCAGCTATCCGACCTGGTGGCGCATTACCAGGGCCGGGAGCAGTTGAACCCTCCGGCCCCGGCCGGGGCCTCCTGCTCCGCCACCCCGAGATGAGGAACCGATGCTGCGAAACCGATTCGTCCAGAACAAGAAAGCCTATCTCTCCTACAATCGTTTTCGAAAAAAGATCTTTACCGAACTCGCACCGAGAGACGGGGAAACCATCCTCTATATGCTCCCCTGGATGCTGAGTGTGAACGATCCTGCCGTGCCGGGCTATGTGCCGGACCTGGAGAGCCCCATCTCGGTTTTCGGTGCAGCAACGGACCCCGCGCTTCTCAACCGCGAGGCATCCTTTATGAAGCGCTTCGGCATGAAGGGGAAGGCCCCGCTCCGCAGAACCGCCTCTCAAACGGCGCTGATTCAGGGCCTCTATACCATCGGGAGCGCCGGAACGATCAGCCAGACTTGGTCGTCGGACTGCGACCTGTGGGTCTGCATCGAAGAAGAGGATTTCGATGAAGAGGCCAAGGGCCAGCTTCTTCAGAAGATCAGCCTCATCAAGGACTGGTTGGATTCCTACCTGAAGATGCCCGTCTATTTCTTTCTCTGCGACGCCGAAGACATCCGCCGTTCCATCTTCGGCGTCGTCGGCGGGGAGAGCTCCGGAAGCGCGCAGCACAACGTCCTGAAGGAGGAGTTTTACCGGACGTCGATCCTGATTGCCGGCAAGATCCCTCTCTGGTGGGTCTGCTTCGATCCCGACGAGAAGATCGATTATCAGAGTTTTGCGGCTCAGTACGCGCGGGGTGCTTTCGATGAATACGATCTGATCGATCTGGGGCCGCTCGAATCCGTCGGCCATGACGAGTATTTCGGTGCGGCGCTCTGGCAGCTCAACAAGGCGCTGACCCATCCCCTGAAATCGGTGATCAAGATGCTGCTTTTGGAGATGCTCCTGATCTCCCGCGGGGATGAGCTGCTCTGCAATCGTTTTCGGGATGCCACCCTCAGCCGGCAGGCGCCCGCTGTTTTTCAGGACCCGAGCATCTTCACGCTCAAAGCCGTGCTCCAGTACAACCAGGCCACGCATCCGGATTCCCTCGACTTCATCAAGCAGTGCGGCTACCTGCGCTATGATGTCCGCCTGTACGCGAAGAAGCAGACCCTGCGAGAGGAGCTGGCGAAGGAGATCTTCGATGCCTATCCCCTGACCAAAGAGCAGATCTGGCGGTTGAATGACTTTGCGGAATGGCCGCTGATGGAGCAGCTCGACTACGGGGGGAAGATCTTCAGCCTGCTTTTGGACATCTACAATCGCGTGAAGGCCTCCCAGAAGGACGTCGTCAACCGGATCTCCCATGACGACATGACGATCATCGGCAGGAAATTGGCAGCATGTCTGGAGAAGAAGCAGGGAAAGGTCCCGCTGATCCATAAACCCATCGCCAATCTGAACCTTCCCACGCTGACCTTTCAGAGCGTCCCGGGCGGCTGGCGCGTCTGCGCCTCCGGAGATGCGGAGAGGCCCGTCGTGGAGGGCTCTGACGTCGTCTGCTGCATCGGATACCTGGTCTGGAACGACCTCTTTCAGACGTCGAGCGTCCGCATGACGCCCAACCCCACGCCGGTGAGCATCCAGGAGATCAACAACCTGGCGAAACGAATTCAGGAGATATTCGGGAATTTCGACATCGCCGAGGTCGATTTCGATCATATCCTGGAAGAGGAGCGGGTGACCAAGATGCTCGTCATCGTCAATTTCGGGGATACCCTCCACGCCCATACCATGAGCGTTTTCAGCGTCCTCTATGTCAACCACTGGGGCGAGCTCTTCTATCGGCGGTTCAATTCCCCGTACCTCTTCAAGAAATTCGTCGATCAGGCCGGCCCGATCTTTTCGCAGACGGAGATGCACTACTACGTCCAGCGCAGCAGCCTTCATTATGAGAAGATCATCGCGAGATCCAGGAAGCTGGTCCAGCAGATTCTTTCCGGCGTCTGCTCCCCCGCCGCCTAGCGTCGCGCGGCTCACCGGACCCTGGATTTCGATCGCCGGGTCTGTTATGGTCCGGCCAAAGAGGTTTGGCGAACGGCAATGGATGCCAAAGTGGGCGGAAAAGGAGCAGGAGGGGGCGGGCCGTGCTGCGCCGTCTTTGACGGCAGGGGCGATGCGCCCGCACTCGTCGATCTGGCGGCAACGCTCCTGAAGCGGCAGAAGGAAGAGTGGCGCGATCTTTCCGCAGGTTATGCGGCCCTGGCGGCGGTCCGCACCCGGGAAATCCGCGGCCAGGGCTGGCGGGTCCTCGTGCAGTTCAACCCCAGGCGCATCGTCAGCAGCGGGGCGAGACTGGATCCCGAGACCGTTCGGCAGCGCCCCTGCTTTCTCTGCCCGGATCACCGCCCCCCGGAACAGCGGGCGATCGCCTACCGGAACGACTGGCTCATCCTCTGCAATCCGATGCCGATCTTCCCGGGGCACCTGACGATCGCAAACCGCAGCCATCTTCCCCAGTCCCTCCCGGACCATATCGGAACGTTCCTGGGGCTTGCCGCCGACTTCGGTCCGAGGATGACGCTTTTTTACAACGGCCCCCGCGCCGGCGCCTCGGCGCCGGACCACCTCCATTTCCAGGCGGCCCCGGCCGGGTGGATACCAGTCGAGATGGAAATCTGCGCTCCTCGGAAACGGGCCGGCATTAGGCATCGCTCCGGAGTGACGATCTCCCGAACCGTGGAACTCGGTCGCGGAGCTCTCGTCGTCGAGGGGGGAGAAGCGGACTCCTTAGCGACGGCGGTGCGGGAGGCCATCGCCGCGCTCGGCCGGTTCACGCCGTCCACCGGGGAACCCCAGCTGAATCTTCTGGGGCGGCACACCGGAGAAGGGTGGTGCCTGATCCTCTTCCCCCGGCGGAAGCACCGGCCGGCAGCCTATTTCCGGGAAGGTGACCAAGGGTTGCTGATCAGTCCCGGCGCCGTGGACATGGGAGGGGTTCTCATCACCCCCAGGGAGCAGGATTTCTGGAAATTGACCCCGGAGCTCGTCTCGGAGATCTACCGGGAGGTCGCCTTCGATGACGTGACGGCCGAAGCCCTGCTGGATTGCCTCTGAGAGGAGCGGAGAGATTCCGAATTTCCCCCCGTCAAATGGCTGTGGACAACTCCAAACGGATTTGTTAAAGGGTTGGCCAGAGGTCAGTTTGATTTCAATTCACTTTTTTCAGGAAAGGAGAAACATCAATGGGTACCGTCGTTTACGAAAAAGTCGTTGAGGGCACCCTCAAGACACAGCCTTGGGTGCGTCTTTCCAAAGTCCTCATTTCCGAGCACACGGTCGGCGCGAAGCAGATCTCCATGGGGATCAACATCTCCCAGCCGGGCAGCGGCATCCCCAACCACAAGCATGACAACGCCGAGGAGGCCCTGTACTGCGTCGAAGGCCACGGCCGTCTGACGATGGAGAACGGTGACGTTTACGACATCGTTCCGGGTACCGCCTTCTGGAACCCCGTCGGTGTCGGGCACACCCTGGAAAACATCGGCGACACGCCGCTGAAGGTTGTCTGGGCCTACGCTCCTCCTCTGCCCGACCACCTGAAGAAGTGATCCCGAACGACAAAGGCCGCGCCCGGAAGGGCGCGGCCTTTTCTTGAGGGAATGGACAATGATGGTGCCGCCGAAGGCGACCATACCGGAATGGTGCCCGTATCCCCTGCTCATCCGGCAGGGTCCTATGCGCCGGAAGGATCAGGGCCAGTTCTTGACGAAGTCGATGATGCCGAAATATTCGAGGAGAAGCGGGCAGAGCGTGCCGATGATGATGCCGATGGCCACGGCCATGACAAAATAGTGATAGCTCTTCGGGATGGGGGAACGGCCCTGCGGTGTCTTGTCGTTCATTGGTTTTCCTTTGAAAGTTTTTGTCCGGCGGTCTTCGGAACCACCCGGCCGACGAGGATCCCCGTGCGGCCAGGATGCGAAAATAGATAGCGGCGCAGTGTGGCGTCGGAGAGGATGACCTTTCCGGCCCGGCTCGAGGCATGGAGGAGACGGAGCCCCCGGCGAACGCGGACGGCGATTCCCACGTGAAGGACATCGATTCCCGCCGCGTCCGTCGTGATCGCAATGATGTCGCCGCTCTCGATCCGGTTTTCCATCTCTCTCACACGCGCTTTGGGGATATGATGGAGCGTCCGGCGGGAACAGGCGGCCTCCACGATCCTCATTCGGCGGAACGCGGACGCGTCCCGGAGGGCCGGGATCTCCCCCCGACGGTCGGTCAGCGCGTGAAAATCCTTCCGGAAAGGCGTTCCGCCCAGTTCCCGCGTGATCTCCCGGAGGATGCCCCGGCGACCGTTATCCAATAGCCAGTCGGTGAAGTAGTGGAGGCGGGACGGGTAGCCGTTCCTGCATCCGCCCCGGTAGCGGATCCGTTCCAGCGCCGCGGCGAAATCCTGAAAGGAGGTCTTCCCCGCCAGGCCGAGGTTCGCCAGAACGATTGCGCTCTCGACCAATGTCACGCAGTCGAAGGTGCGCAGGTTGACGACGAGTTCCTCCGTTCCGTCCCGTTCCAGCGTACCTTCCTGATAGGGGGCACCGAGAAAACGAAATCCGGCCTTCACGATCATTTCGGGGATGGAGCATGCTTGCTTACCGCTCTGATACAACGATCGCAACAATGCCTCGCACATCTCCCGGTCTTCGGGCAGAAAAATCAAACGCCTCCTCCATTGGTCCTTCTTTTTACACGTTCTCTATCACAATTTCCCCAGCGGAGCATCCGGAAAACTCATGGAAATGGAATGAATATTCCAGTAATGAATAATTTGACTGATTTCGAGAACCATGCGAGTATGCGATCAGGCAATGGTTGAAATGATCGAAATCTGATTTTTGACGGAAAACTTTGGAGATCGTCATGAGCAAATACAAAATCGCCGTGATCGTCGGAAGCCTTCGGAAAGATTCATTGAACCGCAAACTGGCCAACGCCATCGTAAAATTGGCTCCGTCGGAATTCACGTTCCGGCAGGTGCGGATCGATGACTTGCCGCTGTACAACCAGGACGACGATCTGAATCAGGCGGAATCCGTCAAACGGCTGAAGAACGAGATCAAGGATGCCCAAGGTCTTCTGTTTGTAACGCCGGAATACAACCGTTCGATCCCCGGCGTGCTCAAGAACGCAATCGACCATGCTTCTCGTCCTTACGGCCAAAACAGTTGGGCGGGAAAGCCGGCCGGTATTTTAGGCGTTTCGATCGGCGTCATCGGCACGGCAATGGCACAGCAACACTTGCGAAACGTCCTCTCTTTTCTGGATGTACCGACACTTGCCCAACTCGAGGCATTTATTCATGCCAAGGACGGTTTATTTGACGAGTTCGGCAACATCGGCGTGGACAGCAGACAATTCCTGCAAACCTGGATGGACCGGTACGTTGCCTGGGTGAAAAAGCACACGGTTTGAAGTAGAATCGATTTCATCATGTTCAAGGATAGCGATGCAAAAGCGCTGACCCTGCAAAAAGCGGTTGATCTCGCCAACGGGTCAATCAGCCGGGAAGGCAATTGCATGAAAGAAAGCTATCTCGCGCCGGCACGCAAATATTGCCAGTACATATATGGCGCAGACAGCGCAAAGTGCAATGAGACACAATCAGATGATTGTCAAAATCAAGAATCTCATATTGATCAGCCGTAAGAACCTCAGGTTCCCAGACCTATCCCTTCCGCACACGAACAAATAGCGCTGGAAAATTTCGGGAAATTTGGCTAAAAAGATCTCCGATATCCACCAGGGAGGAACGGATGAATCCGATCAATGAACCTGCCCGTTTCCAAGGCGCCGCAAAATATGTCCTCGATGAGGAACTAGCCAAGATCGTTAATGTTTCCATCGTCTTGGAAATGCCGCTTCTGCTGAAGGGCGAACCGGGCACCGGCAAGACGATGCTCGCTTACGCCATTGCCGAAAGCCTGGCGATGCCGCTGATCGTCCTGAACGT